>JAIXZB010000183.1 GCA_027489915.1 Rickettsiales bacterium
ATTGGCATGCTCCCCCCCAAATCCGACTCAGAAGCACCAGCGATGGAGCCCTACATTGCCCATTCAAGCCACTGGGTGCGCGCCCCACACAGCGGAATACTCATCACCAAAAAGCGACTAGGCGATTACATCGAGAAAAATGATGTCGTAGGCATAATGAGCAATCCCTTTGGGGATCATGAAGTGCCGATTCATTCTCCTTATAAAGGAATCGTCATTGGCCAATCTATTTTACCTCTGGCCAATGAAGGGGATGCATTGTTCCATATTGCTTCTTTTGACCAGCCTTTCGACTCTATTGAAGAAGAGTTATACCCCTTTATTGACCCAGACCTTCAATAATTGGCATGCACGCGCAATAAATATCCATATATTTCATTGCATTATATTTTTATTCGCACCTAAAATTATTTTACTAGGCATATACTGCCTAGTTATGGTATAAGTTACTTGCAGTAGGCATTTATTGCCTATTTAAATACAAAACAAAGCATCGGCAAGTAAAACACCTCTACAATAAAAACAATACCTTAGTTCCTCGTACAGAATGTTGGCACGGCATGTGCATAACTTCCAATATCCCCGCAACGGGAAATAAAAAACGAAACAGAGAGGCAACGAAAATGACAAGACAACAACAGGAAGTGCAAAACGTAATTCAATCTATGGCCGAAGAACAGGTTCTGTTCCTCAAGAATAGATACAAAATGAACCCTGATGAGATTATCGATCTCTACACAGGTCAGCGCCAGTCGAATGCCACCTATAGCGATGCGATACGATCGATTATGGTATTCAACATGCAAAACGCCCGAAAGCACGGGTTCGTGGCAAGTTAGGTCGCACAATCTAGCAGACCGCACCACATATAGAACACACCATCCTCTCTCTGGGGCCTGCAAGGGCCCCTTTTTTTATCAGCGACTTACATTAAAGATCTAATGTGGATAAGTGCTTAGAGAATAGTTGGGTTTGGCGCATCGCCATATACTTTGAGCGGATCAAACATTTTTTCCGTTTCCGTAAAACGCAGTGCGGCAGAATCTGCCGAGGCCCCCGTAGGAATCGCGCGATAAAAACAACTACGATATCCAACATGGCAACTGGCATCACCCGGAATATCCACCGAAATCCACACCGCATCCTGATCATCGTCAATGCGCATTTCTTGCACTTTCTGCACAAGGCCACTGGTGGCACCTTTATGCCATAACACCTTACGACTGCGGCTAAAATAATGCGCTTCACCCGTTTCTATGGTTTTGCGTAACGCCTCTTCATTCATATAGCCAAGCATCAACACCTCGCCTGTTTTGGCACTGGTGGTAACACAGGCAATCAGCCCCTCAGCATCGAATTTTGGCGCAAGCTCATTGCCCTCTTCAACCTGCTCAATCGTAACGCGCTTTGCAAACATGTATGTATCCTGTGAAAATGGTTCCGAGAGGTTATTTAGTTAAAAACTCGGTCAATCCAACCTTTTTCTTCAGGAATCGGCTTGGAGGGTATAGGCACCGCCTCATTGTATACACACATTAAATCGGGCCCACGACGCATGGTGAATACCGGAGAAACACGCTCCACCACCACATAGTTACCGCGTTTCCTGAAGTTGATAAGCTCTTCATTACCCGCCGAATCCACATGAAAGATTGCAGGAAGCTCCGCATTTAGATCACGAAATTCAAAATAAGTGAAATTACCATCATCAAAAATACGAATAGGCGATATAGAATCCGCACCGCGTACGCTGTAGTTAAAGTTATAGCGCTCTGGGTACGCCTCAATGTCAGGCATAGCCTCAAACTGAGTGAATTCAAGCGCTGCACTGTCATTCTGCGGATACACAAAGCGCACCGTAAAAATCATCTCATCATCGCGGATATTATTGGTTTCTTCGGCATGCAGCTCGAAGAAATACGTGCGCTGATCAGTGATAACCGTAAGGTTGGTCGTAGCATTTTGCTCGATAGGCTTCAAAAACAACCTGTTCTCAGCAGGATTCACCATCCATGCAACCGAATCCCCAATTGATACCGTCTGTACCTTTTCATCTTCCGAAAACTCGATACTCGATTGGTAACCATAATGGCCAATAAACTGATACACTTCATTCGGGCTGTAGCGCACCGTACGAATACGCCTATCGGTTGAAATTGGTCGTGGCTCTTGCAAGGCATGTGCCTGCGATGATAACGTGATTATGGGCAAACTTAGACAAAAAGCAGCCGCATAGATTGCAACACAAGCCCCATGAAAAACAGACCACTTAGCGGACATTCTTAAACCCCGGGTTGGCGCTTTGCGCTGTAGCTTGCTGAACATTGTAACTTACCACTTGAAATTCGGGATGCTTAAACTTTGTAACTTTTTGCCCTGTCACGCTATCAAGTTCCGTCTGAGCTTGCAATGGGGTGTATATAAATTGCATGTTTACAACAAATCCCACCACTTCTTGGCTGTTAGTACCACGCACAGATGCATCAAAACGCACTATGGCCTGATTGGGGTTTATTTCCTGATTTATCTCAACCGAGGTCACCTCAACTATCCTTCGCATCCAAGGATCTGAAAAAAGCAACTTAGGGGAAGCTGGATTTGAAACATCAATATAACGATTGTAATCATCAAGCACAGCTTGACTGCTGTAATTAGCCACAAACTTAGCACTTGATTCAAACAAATCCTGAGAATAACGCTCTCGATACTCTACGTAATGTCCGACAAAAAAACGCATGAGAGCAAAATCTTGCGTTTCACTATGGTCTTTGCGCAATTTATGGATCTGAGGAATCTTATTTAGCGTATCATTATTTCGCACATAAAAAGGAAATATGCTTGAAATAGGCAATATGTTCATCACTGCCATTACGGATATAACGAGCGTCACTGCTGCAATGGCAACAGTGAGCATGTAGAAGCTGCGCTCCGCTATCGGGTTAGAAAACAAGACGAAATACCATTTTCTTGCTTCATTAAAGTACTCTCCTGTGCGGATGCTTTCCTGAATGGAATCCGCTGCCTGTGGACGGCGTTTATTCATATTACGGCCAATCTCTTTTTCTACTGCAAGTTAAATTGAATTGTGATAAAGTAAATACAAATTTAAAGTTATTTTACAAGCTATGCACATCTATTTGCGTTCACCGCAACCCGCATCCGCCCTAGCGTTTACGCAGGTTTTTGGCTATGATTACTACCGTGATTTATTCAAAGCTCTACTATTTGCTTCGTTCTTAAGCATGGTAATAGCTAGTAGCGCAGAAGCTGCTCTTCACCAAGACGAAGATAATACGGTGTCTGACATTGTTATTGAATGTGGCGAACCACCCGAAAGCAGCGGTGGCGGTGGTGGCGGAGGAAGCGATCCCGGTGATGCATCCACAAAAAACCGAAAAATGTACGGTCCCTGCTCAGTGCAACCCACCCCTCATCGCACTACTCCCAAAAGCTCGCCAATCAGCGACTTGAACCCCAATGCATTTGTCTATCTTAAAAACAAAGGTGACAGCAATAGCGGTGGTGGCAGTGGAAATAGCGGTGGCGGAGAAGACGACTCTAAAGAACGCGTATGGCAAGATGCAGCTTATGGCCGCGGAACACCTGGTGATGCACTCACCTCTAAACGCCCAGTGGGCGATGATAAGCCAATAAACGAAGATAAAGATATTTCTTCGGAATACGACAAGCCTGGTGCCAAACCACGCCTCAATGCCGCACGCCCGATGATTAAACCAAGCCAAAAACCCAAGGATCGCAAGGAAGAAGCCTGCTTAAACCGCGTAAAATGGGATAATGCCGTCAACCAAACTATCATGGAAGCTGCTAAGTTTCCTTTTAACAAAGAAGGTCAGCGTCAAATTGCTTGGGAAGATGAATCAAAGCCAGGCGGAAAACTATCTTTGAAGAATCACTGCCAAGGCCTTAAAATGACCATGGATGGTAAAGAAGAATACAAAGCAGGAACATACATTAAAGCCGCATATGAAAAATCCCTCCGCGATCCTAATTATAGATTAACTGGAAGCAGTGCATCTAGCGCCTTCAAAACGGAACCAACCGGTCCACTCTTTGCTAGCCTCATTGCAAATGCAAATGCCGCCAAGGGAGAAGGTGAATTTGATGAGCCTGGTGTTGAGGGTTTGCAGCAATATGAAAATAAATATCCCGAATGCTCACAGTGCGAAAATATTCGTATTAACCAGATTTTATCTGTTCCTCAGGAAGAGATTACGGATGTAACGCACCCCTTCACGCCCCGTTGGCATTACAAAGATAATGAAAGAAATGAATTTTCTCCCAAAGGCAAAGAATATGCAAAATATGAAAAAGATAACGTGCGCTGCGCTGGAGATGCCGAAAAAAACAAGGTCAAAGTAGATATTCTCGAATTTAGAAGACCGCCCTTTGAAAAGGGAATCAACCAACGCATTACACAAAACCAACAATGCTTCAGAAACCAAATCAGGGCATGCTGTACTAAAGCTGGCTGCAAGCCAGTTCCGTGCTGGAAGTGCTTTGGCCAAAACGGAAAGACTGACACCCCCCCTTGTTCAACAAGGCACAATCAGGAAGATTTAACTGTATTGAACGCATACAAGTCGCTTGTACCAAACAGAAAACTTAACTGCCAAACATCTGCCGCAAGCCTATGCGAAAAGCTTCGTGCTCCCTACAGAATGGTTAATAAACTCAAAATCAGGCGCGCACAAAAAGGACACCCAAAAGATAGACTGCCCAATGGCGCACCAGAAGGTTATTCCCACATTGAATATTTTGCCAACCGGATGCCATATCCTATTCAACATGATACTGGCCGCGCAATTCAAGACACACCCAGCACTACACAGCTAGCAACCGATTTTGCTGGGCAATATGCAACCTTGGTAGGTGTCGGAAGAGAAAAACGCTCGGCAGGTGGCAGTGGTAGCAGTTCAACAACCACATTTATCGATTCTAACGAAACAGCTTTCGCTAACTTATTTGGGCTGTCTTCTCCTGCCCACGCCGCCAGCTCAAGTAGCGGTAGTAGTGGCGGAGAACCGACCAACAAAGAAAAAGATGAACGCTGCATGATGGGCGGCTGGGGCAAAGATGCTCAATGCTCAGGTATGAAATTTAAAAAACCTAATCCTATGACAAGCTGGACAGAGCTTAAAGCATATCAAGCGCGCACCATTCAGGATTACTCTATTGCCTGCATAGGGCAATATCACAAACTTTACTCGCCAGGTAACGCGGAAGGAAAAGCACTCATGCGTGCAGGCGGGGTATATGAACGTGAAATATGCTCTAAAAAAGATGATAAAGGTAACTCAACAGAGTGTGGTGGAAGCTCATCTGGTGGTGCATCATCTGGCGGCGGCTCAAGCACCGGAGGTTCGTCTGGCAGTGGTGGTGGAAGCAGCGGCAAAGAGTTTTGGGAAAAACGCCAACAACAATGGCCTCTCGCCTATCGCGGCCGCATGTGTAATAAAAAAGACTTCGATGAAGATCAGAAAAAAGATTGTAAGAAACGCGAGTGTTTCCCATTCTTTGGCGTAAAAGATGGCAAATGCCCAGAGCTTAAAACAGGACTAGATGAAGCGAAACCTGGTGATATCATCCTCATGTTCGCAGGTGGCGTAAAAGAGGAAGACTCTGGCGGCGCTTCTTCTGGAGGCGCTTCCTCTGGCAGCTCTACATCATCAACCAGTAGTTCATCCAGCGGGTCTGACAGCGATGATGAGAAAAAACCTCTCATGCCTACACTAGCATACGTTAAAGCTGCCCATAACAGTGCAAGCACCAAAGATTACAAAGATTGCTCACAAGACAAAAACTGCAATCTTATTGTTGAAAGCTCGGATGATGGTCAGTTCCCTGATGCATGCGGGAATTCATTCAATTGGGGAGGCGCATTATCGCGAACACTCTACAAACCAGGAAATATGCCTGAATCTTACAAAGAGAAAATTAAGGATATTCAAAAGAAAAACGATGTAAAAAATCCATCCACTAATTGCGTGAACCCTCAGTTTGGTGCATGCGAATATGAAGATTGGGATAAAGCAAAAGTCTACAGGCCTTCAGACGATGTAAGGGATAAAGAAAATGGTGGGGGAAGTAGCAGTGGCGGGAGTAGCACTGGTGGTTAAGCGAATGAACAAATTAGCGCAAAGCTGTGTCGTAATTATTTGTCTTGCATTTACTGCACAGCTTTCTCATGCCTCCAGCACATCCAGTAGCTCGTCTAGCGGAGGCGGAGGCGGAGGCGGTGGCGGATGCTCTTTCAACCAGCCATTCAACGAAACGTGGAAAGCAAAATATAACGATATTCTCAAATGCTATATGAAAGGCATGGACCCTCCCCTCGGATGGCGCCCAGGCGGTGGAACAGGGACAGTTGAAGGATCGCGTGGCTCCACATCAAGCCCTAGTAACATTACTGCATGGCGCGCGCCAGAGGATCCACCCAATGAAGGTCAAAGTGCAAGTAATTCCATGATGAACTTCGCCAACAATTTCCCAGCATTTCCTGGTTGGTCGAGTGGAGGTAGTAGCTCATCCAGTGGTGGCGGAGGTGGTTCAACCATCACATGTCCTACCACACAAACTTCAGGTGCATGCACATGCAGCGGTGTTGTAGAAATTGCAGGCCTAAAAAGCCATCAATGTACCGCTGCTCCAGCGGCATCAACTTCCACAAGCGGCAGCAGTGCTGGTACATGTACATGTACGCCCCATACATTAGAAGGCACACTAAGTGGACAAGGCACAACAAGCACAGGGTTGGGCGATGTATCGGTCAATTTCACTGGCAATTTAGCCGAACCAAACAAAGTAAGTGGCACCATAGAGGGAATTATTACCTACAGTGACAATTCGAGACACTCAGTTAAAGGCACGTTCTCTGGAACCATGGATTCTAATGGTGATATCACTGGCACATTTACAGGAACCGCAACTGCTCCAGTGGCGTCCTCTTCTGGCGGAGGAACTTCTGGTATTACAGGAACGCTCGGTGGTTCTGTGAGCAGCACAGATGCTCCGACAAACGTTGGTGGATTCTGCTCAGTTGAAGGCGACAGAGAAGCACTCACCAGCCAGGCACTATCATGTGGTGCATCCATTCCTGCACCTGCACTGCAAAACCGCATTATCAATCTAATGGATAATCCTTATGCACTCGCCCTAATTGATGCAGATAAGTATTGGTTCCATTACTTTGAAAAGAATGTTCCTCAGAAACGCTATGATCGTATGAGAACAATCAAGCAGCTAGCGTCAGATACAACCGCAACCCAACTCCCAACATTCCTGTGCCGATGGGAAGAAGTGTGCAACTCGGAGGGGGTATGCGAAAAGAAAAAAGTGAAAGACATAGACTTGCCCCCCCCACTCGCCCAAACCTTCTCTTATAGCCGCACTCTGCAAACCTTATATGTCAAGCTAAAATCAGAGGGTGAACCCCTGACACTAGAGGAAGAGTTCACCTCTAAAACCAGAGTTTTACGTGTGCCTATAATAGACAACAGGCCCTACATTCCCAAAGATGATGAAAACGGTGATGGAGATTTAGAGGAATGTGATTTGACCGTAGATTACTATGTAAACGAGCCAGATAACACCGAGTTCCTAAGTATGGTGCCATTTTATGAACAGAATTGCGACCGTGGTGAATTTTATCTCGATGGCAACTGCGAACCCAAAATACTCATGTTCGACAAGGATGATCCTACACTTATTACTCCACCAGAGAGCACTGTGACCTTCTTCACAGTACAAGGAAGAAATGAAGTGATGGTGACCAATAGTCAGGATGGACAACTGATGATACGCTATCCATCGCTCATCCGATTAGGTGGAACGGGTATGTATCGCTTCCCTGATGGAGTAACAGCAAAACTCATTGGGAACCCTCTCATTACACAAGACAATCAATACATGTGGATTGC
>JAIXZB010000027.1 GCA_027489915.1 Rickettsiales bacterium
AAATGCCTCTTCAGGACCGTAATTGGCTGATGATAAGCCATCAGCTCCCATGCCTACCCACGCCATAAAGGCAAATAATGCAATACTGTGGCGGGTGCTACTGTTTAAGGGGTCACGCGGTGGGCCAAAAAGTAACCGCGAAATTTGTTTCGTATTGGGCATGATGCTCTCTATCCGATACTGCTTTTTAGGCTTAGGATTTTATATCGTTTTCGTTATTATTCAGTCCTGCTTTAAAAGCACGTAACCCGCGTCCTAAATCACCCATGACGCTGGGTAATTTCCCTGCACCGAAAAATACAAATACAACAATTAAAATGAGAGCCAATTTAAAGAAAGAGAGTTCCATCAGGTACCTCGAATCGATTTAATATCGCGTGATTCGAGCGCTCATTACACCCGCTTTATGCAGTTGCATAGTCTTATTTTTTAGCCGTTGAGCTTGACAGCCTGCGTGAGAATCAACGCGCCGAGGAGCTTATACAGCACCAGCGCATTGAGCAGATGCCACAGAAAATGGGTGCCTATGGGCAGAAGGCTGCATATTTCCATATCTATGGTACGAAATACCAGAGAAACTGTCCATAATATCAAAGCCTGTAACACAAGCCTGCTACCAATGGCATGGGATTTCTTTAGCCATACCACTATACAAAGCAATATAGAGTAGGCAGGTATATACATAATCGTGCCATTCAGGAAATCGCGAGGCAGATAGACCTCTGAAGCGATATTGAGTAGCTGAAATATACCAAACAATAGCACTGCTCCCCACCATTTAAGCCCCAGCAGGCGCATGGCGGCTGCAATCAGGAATATATTCATAAAGATAACAATGGGTATGACATCCATGAGCAATGTGTGCGAATCAGCGAACAGATGCCACGCACCACTGCCAATACCGATGCTGAACAATACAACGATGAGTATCACGATATCCATGCTGTTTCTAATCGATGTTTTGGGATGACGCGCCCAGGTGATGAATGCAATCACCGCCACAATCATGAACGCGATATTGCTTACTACATTTATCGGCTCAGCCCACAAGCCTGCATCACCTGCACGTTCGCAGTATTGATCGAGGTATGACATGGTGGAGCTCATTGTATCCCCTTAAATCTGGCTTGAATCGCCTGCGAGTTGTTTTAGGCGCGCTTCGCGATTCACATTGCGAATCACCTGTTTCATGAGAATATAGAGTAGCGAGGCATTGCATAAATGCCAGAGAAAATGGGTACCAAATGGCCATACGCTGCACACTTCCTTATCGATAACACGGCAAAATAACGACACAACGCCGATGAGTGATGCAAGCATAAAATACTGCGAGGAAGGACGTGCGCGTATGTGCAGATATACCGCAATCACAATGAGGGCGATCATGCTCGATAAATAACCAATTGAATCGTTCATCGCACGGGGGAATTGGCTGACCAGCATGTGCGAGAATCCAACGAATGCCACTAAGCATACACCTGCTTGAAATTTTGTGCACTTGCCAATGCGGAAAATGACGCTGACAAAATAAATCATGATGAACATGACAATCGGCACAGTATCAATCAGCTCGGTCAGTTGTGTGGGGTAGATGTGAAACACTATGCTGTTAACGCCGATAATAAATATCAGGAACGTCATGATTTTGATGTCCCATATACTGCGCCGCATGACATCTTCGTTGGTGCTGTAGTAGCGGTATATTGCCACCGCCACATATAAGAATGCGAGATTGGATAACACATTCAAAGGCTCTTCGAATAAGCCCTGAGAGTGGCGTTCACATATGCCGTACCAATGCGATATTGATGTCATTTCACATTCACACTACCACAAAAACAGACATAAAGAATGCGAAAAAGTTTTTGCTTTGCAGCAATTTAGCCGCCTGCCACTGCCTGAACTGCCTGCTGCGAGCCGTGGTAAAAATAGGTGCCAAGGCCAATGGTGAAGATAAAACAGCCATAAATCGTATGCTCAAACCACACCAGCGCCAACGACTGTGTTCGGGCATACGTGCGTGCAAACAGCACGCCGCCTGCGATGCAGAGTGTAACAGAAATCCAGTTCTGGAACATGATATGGGCGAATCCGAACGTGAGCGCGCTTACGGCTATCATCGCCAATTGCTTGGAAAATAGCGGCTGGTAGCGGGTGAAAAAGAATGGCCTGAATATCAACTCTTGCGGAATAACGGAAAGCAAGGGGTAAAGTACCATTACCATCGCCCACAGCTTTGTGCGTTCCTGCGGGAAATTGAGCAGTTTTTCGGGCATGAAATACCACACTAGCAGCCCTATTGCGCTGCATGCGAGCAGGCATTGTTTCAAAATGGGCAGTATGTTGCGGCGTGTCAGGGCGGCATGGTTCCACATCACGCGCAGAGAAAGCCCGTGATAGCGCTTGAGCACCCACAACGCATAAAACGCGCTGCACCACAGCACCCCAAACAAGGCGCGTGTGGGGATGAGTGTTAGGAACAACAACGGCATTCCAACACTCAAGAATGCAAATTCTAGCCAGAGTATGTATTTAGAGGGTTGGGGCTTTAGCGGTGCTGTTGTCATGTGAAAACACTATCGCATGGACGCTGTAAGCAAAAGAGAGAAGTAGATTTTATTTTGGTAATGTTTGAATATGCTAGATGTGCTCGGCTTTGCCTGCGCTGCCCTTGCTAAGCGCTGAAGCGCTAAGCGTCGGGTCGAACTTGGTTGGAATACTAATAGCTTGGGGCTCCAAACACTAAAAGCACCCGTTGGGGTGCCTTTAGTGTTTGGCTCCCCGAGCTGGATTCGAACCAGCGACCGCTCGATTAACAGTCGAGTGCTCTACCGCTGAGCTATCGAGGAATGTGCCCACAATCTTTGCGGGTTTATTGCACAGGCAAATGGGGGCTGCAACCATTTTCTTCCGCTAGGGAGAATCACCGCTTTTGCGCCGCACCTGCACTGTATCTTGCGCGACACCATGCAATTCCAACCACGCGGAGAATTGCACAAAATCCACTTGCGTAATAGGTGTGGGGCTTGGCCAGAATGCTTCGCACTCGCTGCATAGCATGCCGCTATCTTGGGCTGGAAGAATCGTTACCGCTTGCACCCAGCCTGCATCGCACATGGGGCACCAATGGTGGGGGTTATTTGTCATAGCGGCGCTTTGCATGGACGGGATAAGCGGTGATGATAACGGGTTTTGCACGCTCCATTACCATGCGAATGTTGCGTTCGCCTTGCTTGCCAATCACACGCTTCATATCCACATCGTAGACATCGCGGCCAAAGGTGCCGCCCTGAAGTGCCGGTGGGCCGCGCTTTTTCCATGCTTCATCGAGCAGGCGAAGCACATCCTCGCGCTGCGTTGCTTTGAACTGTGAATGTTTGGGCTTGCTTGCATCGGGCCTGGTGTGCGCCATGATGTGTGCAATACGCGAATCGAATTTGGCCGAGAGGTCTTTGCCATACACAATGCCTGCGGGCGAAACGTAGCTTTGCTCGTTGTCTACAGTGTAATCCGATGATTTGGTGGGAGCAGTGTTGTTGCGCGGTAGTAGCGCACCTGCAACAAGCAGGATTAAGCAGATACATACCAGACTATATTTCAGGCGTTTGCTCATATTGCCTCTAAGGATTTTGGCGCTGCTGCGCGCATGAGCCTATCGTTAATCGCTTCGCCAATTCCTGCATTTGGAATGGGCATGGCGGCGATGGATTGCACCTGCGGGTGCGCATCGAGCAGGCGCAGGGCAGCAAACATATTCGCTGCTGCTTCGGCCATATCCATGGTTAGGCTGAGTTGCTGCGATACGGCAGCCTCCATCATATGGGGGCCGAACGCCAACACCCCTTCCGTTGCCGTGCAGTCGGTTGCATTCAAGCGCAGTGGTTTGGTGGGCGCGTAGTGGCTTGCTAGTTGACCGGGGGATTTGAGCACTCCCGCAACATCGCCCTGCGCAAACGTTACACCTAATGCATCTTCCAGCATGGTTCGGGTAATGGCTCCTGGGCGAAGCAGGGTTGGTGTGGTGGTGCTTAGATCTATCACAGTGGATTCCAGCCCCACCACGCACGGCCCACCATCGATAATAAGTGGTGGATTTTCGGGATATTCCTGCGCCACATGTTCGGCTGTGGTGGGGCTGATACGGCCCGAACGATTGGCGCTGGGCGCAGCTATCGGCCCATCGAATGCGGCAAGTAATGCAAGTGCGGTGGGATGATTTGGAATACGAATTCCCACCGTATCTCCACCTGCAGTGGCCAAATCTGAAATGCCGCCTTGCCGTTTTAGAACTACAGTAAGCGGGCCAGGCCAGAAACGGTTTAAGGCATCTGCCCATGCATTCCATTGCCCATAGCGTTTAGCAATTTCAACACTCGCCACATGAATGATGAGGGGGTTGAATTGCGGGCGCGATTTGAGGGCATAAATGCGCGCCACCGCTTCGCCCTTTCTGGCATCGGCCCCTAAGCCATAAACGGTTTCCGTGGGGAATGCGACGACATCGCCTTTTTGCCAAAGGCTTAGCGCTTTTTCTTGCAGTGAAACATCCATATATTGTGGATAACTGTGGCTCATTGACAACATCTAGTGGTATGTTAGCATATTTATGTCTATATCTCGTAGATGAACGTAAGCACAACGCTTATCCAGAGGAGATGGCTGTGGTAGCACGCATTATCACGATTGCACAACAAAAAGGCGGCGCAGGCAAAACCACGCTCGCTGCACATTTATCGGTTGCCTATACGGGTATGAAGCTCAAAGTGGGGCTGATTGATACCGATCCGCAAGGGTCGCTCACCCAATGGTTCAAGGTTCGTGAAGCACGGTTTGGTGAAGGCAACGCGGGTATGGGCTTTGCTTCCATTTCAGGCTGGCGCGTGAAAAGCGAAATTGATCGTATGAAAAACCACTACGATATTCTTATCATCGATTCCCCTCCCCACACCGAAGCAGAAGCGCGCACCGTTATTCGCGCCGCTGATATTGTGGTTGTGCCTTTGCAGCCTAGCCCCATGGATGTGTGGGCAACAGCAGAAACAATTAATATCTGCAAACAAGAAAAGAAGCCTGTGAAAATGGTGCTGAACCGTGTGAATCCGCAAACCAAACTCACCGAAGCGATTGCAGGTGAGATGGTTGGACTTGCAGGCCACTGGTTTGGTAACCGCGTGGTGTTTGCTGGCTCGCTGATGCAAGGCAAAGGGGTGACGGAAGCTGCACCTACCAGCATCGCTGCCGAAGAAGTGATTGGACTTGCGCGTGAAATTCGTGATTATCTGACGCGCAAATATGGCAAAGCAACCAAAGCCGCCTAAGTTACAGGAGCCGCTATGACACCTACTCCCCTCTCCTATGCAATCTGCGATACAGTGATTGGCACTTTAGTGTTGGTTGGATCTGAACGTGGCTTGCGTCAGTTGCAATGGGTGCGCGATGCGGCGCATGGAAAGCAGTGGCTTGCTCAGCATTACCCAAACGCCCTCGAGGTGGATGGTTTTTTTGCGACTACCGTTACAGCAATACGCGATTACCTTGCGGGCAAAGGGCCACTTAATGTTCCGTATGATTTGATTGGCGGCACTGCACTTCAACGCCTTGTATGGCTTGCGATTGCAAAAATTCCTTATGGTGACACGGTAAGCTACACCGCCCTTGCGCAACGCGTTGGGTTTGGAAGTGCTGTGCGCGCTGTAGCAAGCGCATGTGGGGCAAACCCCCTGCCTTTGCTTATCCCTTGCCACCGCGTGATTTCCAAGGACGGTTCGCTGGGTGGATTCAGTATGGGTGGGCTTGAAATCAAAGAAAAACTGCTCGCCATGGAAGCAAACGAAGAACCTATATCCGCCGAGGCAGCTTAGATACTTGCTGGCGCTTTGGCGGTGATTTGCAGCGCATGTAAGCCCTCGGCAAAATGCCCTGCAAGTGCATTATATACCATACGGTGCGCTGCTACACGCGCTACTCCCACAAAAGCTTCAGCAGCGATGTAAATGCGGATATGGCTCCCGCCAGTTGGGTTTGCACCTATATGGCCTGCGTGTTTGTGCGAATCATCTTCCACCCGCAACTCAGTGGGCGAAAAATGCGCGGTAAGTAA
>JAIXZB010000068.1 GCA_027489915.1 Rickettsiales bacterium
ATGCGAAGGTCGCGGGTTCAATTCCTGCAACCGGCACCATCTTTCATTCGTAGCCTTGAGATCGCGCACTGCATCATAGCATTTTTGCTAACAGTTGCTTCGATATAAAATTCAATTAAATCAATATATTGCAATTATTATCCCCATCTTGGGCGGCTGCACGCTGCCTTCCACTTCGTCTGTAGCGATTATGGGGCAAACTACTATAGTAGCTGCATTATTAGCGTTTTTTGAAGGGCTACCATGCGTAGGCGTTGGGGCAATTTATTTGGTATGGGCATAAGCTGCGCAGTCATAGCGGCAGCCGCCGTTGCGCATGCACAGCAATTTGCCATGTCCACCCTGCCAGGTGCTGCCGATGCTGCGCGCATTGGCAAAAGCATGGAAATTCATCCGCCTGCGCCGCGCAGCTTTGCAAAGCCTTCGCTGCCGAAAGCACCCAAAGCGCCCGCAAATGCGAAGGATATTATTTTCACGCTGAAAAAAGTGAATATCGAGGGTATGAGTGCCTTCTCGGCGAACGAAATTCAGCCCTATTATGCCTCCATGGTGGGTACAGAAATTTCGCTCGATAAGGTTTGGGCACTCGCCGAACGCATCACCGCGCATTACCGCGAAAATCGCTATTTCCTCTCGCGTGCTTACGTACCGAAACAGTCCATCTCGGGCGGGGTTGTCACCATTCGCGTGGTTGAGGGCTATGTGGGTACCGTGCAGTTCGATAGCAATCTAAAAAACACCCCCATTGCACAGGCAATGGCGCGCGCGCTCACTGCATCCAAACCGCTGAAAGTAGAAGAGCTTGAACGTTTCATGCTGCGCCTTAACGACCTTCCCGGCATTACCCGCTTTGGTGTGCTTGCCCCTGCAAAAAACGTCAATCAGGGCGCTGTCGAATTACTTATCGAACAGGGCACGTATAAGCCCCGCACACGGGTAAGCATTGATAATCACGGATCGCGCTTTCTTGGGCCATACCAAGCCAACATCACGCACCGCGCGGCGTTGCTTCCCATGCAGGAAACCACACTCAGTGTCACATCCAGCCTGCCTACTAAAGAACTTGGGTATGTGTCACTCAGGCATCGCGTGCCTTTATCAGAATCATGGGATGCTTTTGGTAGCGCGGGCTATGTACGCGCCCGTCCAGGAGCCACATTATCGCCCAATGATATCCGCAGCAATTCCATCGATGCAACGCTGGGCCTTATCTACACCCCCATCCGTCAATGGGAAGAAACGCTCGCTTTCACCTTTGAGCTCGATGGAAAAAATGCACAGAGCGACATTCTCAAAAACACCCCCCTCACGCGTGACAGGGTGCGGGCATTTCGCACCAATGCGCGTTACGACATCACCGATGGCTGGCTAGGTGCGCAATCGTTTGATGCCACGCTCAGCCGAGGTATTGCATCGCTTGGCAGCAGCTCTAAAAGCGACCCCTTCATTTCTCGTGCAGAAGCCGCACCCAATTTCACCAAACTCGAAGCATCCTATGCGCAACAGCAGCGTTTATGGCGCAATTTTATGATTTCTGGCTCTCTTTCGGGTCAAATTGCCTCAGATCCCCTATTTTCCTCCGAAGAGTTCGGTTATGGCGGTCAGGCATTCGGGCGGGCGTATGACCCCTCGGATATCGTCGGAGATCACGGGATTTCTGCCGCTTTAGAGCTTCGCTACGGCGGGTTTGATGCATGGAATGATGTGCTGTTTGCCCCCTACCTGTTTGCCGATGGTGGCAAAGTCTGGAACGAAGATCGCGGAATCAAGCCAGAATCGGGCACTTCGGCAGGGTTTGGGGTGCGAATGAACCATATTTCAGGTGTTTCCAGCAATATTGGCCTTGCCTGGCCACTCACGCGTGATCTTGTAACGCCTCTCTATGGTAGCAACACTGGGCCCAGAATCCTGCTCGAAATGCAGTACGGATTCTGATTTTGGAAGCATTCTGGCCTGCTTCTTGCTATCTTATAAAGTGGTGAAGTCCGTATTGCACATAGGCGTAAGTGCGCTGTATCTTATCACCACTCTGGCAAACAGCCTGTGGTGGGCGGCTCCTGCATTCGCGAATCCAGAAAATGGGCAGGTAGTCTCGGGCTCTGCCACCATCAGCGAAACGGGCCCCAAGCTCGATGTCATTCAACACACCGACCGCGCCGTGATAGACTGGCAAGATTTCTCGATTGATGCAGGCGAGCATACCGAATTCCACCAACCCTCCGCAGATGCCACGGCGCTCAACCGCGTTACAGGCAACAACCTTTCCGAGATTCGCGGGCGTTTAAGTGCCAATGGCAATATCATTCTCGTCAACCGTAACGGCATGGTATTTCACGAAGGTGCGCAGGTCGATGTCGGTTCACTCATCGCCACCACCGCCGATACCACCAACGATCGCTTCATGGCGGGTGACATGCGGTTTGATATCACAGGCAATCCACATGCGCGCATCGAAAATGCAGGCACGCTCACTGCACGCGAAGCCGGGCTTGTAGGGCTCGTTGCACCGCACATCGAAAATAGCGGCGTGATAAACGCACGTCTTGGCAGAGTACGTCTTGCTTCAGGCGATAGTTTCACGCTCGATTTATCGGGCCGTGATCTGATTGGCATCAAGGTAAGCGACGCAGTGCAGTCACAGCTCGTTAAGCACACGGGCAGCATCAATGCTGCAGGTGGCACAGTGCAAATTACAGCGGCAGCGGGTAGCAACATCGTCAATAGCCTCATCGCTATCGAAGGCGAAATAAACACACCAAGTGTCGGTGTGCGCGGTGGCACTATCCTCATCAGCGACGAAGCGGTATTGCCGCGTAGCTCCGCACCCGCACTGCCCACACGTAAGGTAGTGATTGCATCGCAGCTACATGCATCAGCACAGCATGCAGGAGAGCGCGTAGGAAATATAACCATCGAAGGCGATGACATCTCACTTGCATCCACCGCATTACTTCGCGCCACAGGCTACGATGTGAAGGGTGGTACCGTCCGCATCGGGGGCGATTATCAGGGTGCACCGAGCGACGTGAATAATGCGCGTTACGTTACCGTTGCCGCAGGTGCACGTATCGATGTATCGAGCCTGTATTACGGCAATGGTGGGCGCGTGATTGTATGGTCCGATGGCAGCACCAGTTTCGCAGGCGATGTTCAGGCACGCGGCGGTGCAAACGCTGGGGATGGCGGGTTTGTCGAAATTTCAGGCAAACGTTTTCTCGATATGAAAGGCACGGTCGATGTCACCGCACCGTTTGGCACCACGGGCGAATTACTGCTCGATCCAGGCGATATCATCGTCTGTCAATTTGGCGCATCGAGTGTAGGTGCATGTAATCCTACAGGCGCACCATCGCTTGTCGCTGCTGCGAATATTTTTGACTCAGGCGCGAATGCCACCTCGTATGTGAATATTGGTGCAACGGGAACTGCCGGTACATTACTCAACCTTCTCAATGGTGCCAACGTTACCATCCGCACCAACGCAGGTGGGGCTGGTAATGGCGACATCACGATAGCGGATGCGGTATCATGGACAGCCACCCGCTTGCTTACACTCGATGCCCACCGCGATATTGTGGTCAATGCTAATATGACGGGCAACCAGATGACCTTTAACCCAGGGCGTGATTTGGTGCTTAATGCTAACCTTACCGATTCGGGCACCTCCACCCTCACCATCAATCCGCGCACAGGTGGTGCTGCAAGTATCAGTATCGGCAGCGCAACAGGTGTGCTCAATCTCACTGCTGCAGAATTTGCACGCATTCAAACGGGATGGAACACATTTGTGATTGGCAATATTGCCTATACAGGTTCTATCGCGCTTGATGGCGGCATCACCGCCGTTAATCCGATGAACCTGTTCACCACGGGTGCCCTCACCAGCTCTGGTACCACAGCAATGGGAGGTAATGCGCTCGCACTCACCAGTGGAACCATCGCACTTTCAGGCACTATTTCAGGCACTGGAACTGTCACTGTGCAACCTAATGGCTCCATCGTCATGGGAATTGGAACCAGTGCCACAGGCCCTTTCAATCTCGATAATAGCGAGCTTAACGTGCTCTCGGGCACAGGCACACTCATCCTCGGAAATGCAACCAGCATTGCAGATATCAACATGGAAGCACGTACCTGGACACCTGCTGTAAGTGTGCGCACCTCAAATGCTACCATCAATGTCAACGGCGCACAGGCATCGGGAACAAATACCTTCACCCTCACCAGCCGCCTAATCAATATCGCGGCAGGAATAACGGGCAGTGGTGGTCATACCTTTACCCCCGATACAACAGCAACCGTAGGGCTTGGCGATTTGGCTTCCGCTGCCACCTATCATCTCAGCGATGCAGAACTTAATTTCCTCACAGGCACGGGTTCGCTCACAATCGGAAACGCCGCGAGTGCTGCAAATATGGATATTCGTGCGCGCAACTGGGCACGTGCCGTTACGTTTCAAGTGGGTAACGGCATTATCAACGTGAATGGAGCGCAAAGTTTTGGTGCAAGCGCTGTCACTTTCAACTCACGCGATATTAACATTGCAAATGCCTTAACTGGCACGGGCGCTCTTACTCTAACGCCAGATATTAGCACAGGAGTAGGTATAGGCACGGGCGCAGCTGGTACGTACCAGCTTTCAACAGCCGAGCTCGATTTACTAAGTGGCACTTTTAGTAGCGTCACCATTGGCCGCGCGAGTGGCGCCAGTGGTATGGATATCCGTGCCTATAGCAACTGGCGTGATAACACCACATTCAGGGTGGGTACTGCGGCCATCACCGTCAATGGCGCACAGAACTTTAATGGCAACTCTGCCACGTTCAGCTCCTCGCAGAGCATAGTGTTTAACAACACCGTGTCTAACGGGAATCAGCTTATTATGGGCCCCTCCACCAACGTATCCATGGGTATTGGAACTGGCCAGCCGGGCACTCTGCAGATTTCCGATTCCACCCTTAATAATATATCAGGCACTTGGAACAGTGTCATTTTTGGAAGCACCTCTGTTGTCGATTCTCTAATGACAGCAGGTGCGCGCAACTGGAATTACAATGCCGATTACAGGGTAGATGATAATAACCTTGTCATAGCTGGCGCTATAAATATGGCCGCAGGGCGTTCTCTCACACTGCGCTCTGATCGGGATATCATCATCAACGCTGCTGTCACGGGTACTTCCACCAGCGATCTCACCCTCACTTCCTCCAATACCAACAATAATATCGATATTGGAACCAGCACCGTTACCACCGAAATTCCGCTAGCCTCGCTCACCAACATTACGGCAAATGGCTGGCGCAACGTAATCATTGGTGGCACGGGAAATACGGGAATCCTCAACGTTCAGGCAGCTACATGGAATAATAATACCATCCTGCGCAGTGGCACGGGCGCCATCACCATCGCAGGTGCGCAAACCACGGCAGCAGGGCAAAACCTCACCATCGAAGGTGCAGGTGCCATGGCCATCAATGGAGCGCTTACGGGCACAGGCACACTACTCATCCGTGGTTCTGGCACCGCCACTTCCATGGTGCTAAACACCACAGGTGGCACCATCAATCTTGATAGCACCGAATTGGCTCAGATTGGCTCGGGCTGGCAAAACGTCAATTTTGGCCGCAACGATTCCACCCAAACCTTAACCGTCGCTGGCCCCACCACATGGGCGAACAACACACGTTTCATGACAGGCACGGGGGTCTTAAGTGTTACAGGCACGCAAAATTTTGGTGCATTCAATACCGTGTTTGAAACCTCCAGCGATATTGTGATTGGCAATACACTCTCTGGTACTGGTACGCTTACTTTCACTCAAGCTGCAAATACCATAGCCATGGGTCTTGGCGGTGGTGCAGGGGTTATCATCGACGCTACAGAACTGGGGCGCATAGGCTCAGGGTTCAGCGAGGTTTTCTTTGGCCGCACCGATGGCACAGCCGCTTTCACCGCTGCCTCTCGCACTTGGAATAACAATATCACCATGCAAAATGGTTCGGGTAATATTGCGCTTGCAGGCGCGGTGATGAGTGGCACTAACAACCTCACACTCACTACCGCTGGTATTATCATTTCAGGTAACGTCTCAGGTGCGGGCGGTACATTATTATTGCAGCCCGTTAGTACTGCCAGTGGTATTGGTATAGGAACAGGCGCAGCAGGCGCTTTCGTACTGGACACCACCGAAATCGCATTCTTGCAAGATGGCTTCGGTCAAATAATTATTGGTCGCAGTGACGGCAATGGCGCGGTTGATATTCGCACTGCTTCCTTCCTCGACCCCCTTACCATTCGCACACCTAGTGCAGGCGGCACTATTACGCTCAATGGCGATTTGAGCACTGGTGCAGGAACCAATGCAGGCGCCATTACGCTTCAGGCAGGCACCTCCATCACCAGCGCTGGGGCAATCGATACCACCCCAAGCATCACTACTCAGGGCGAGGATATAACCCTCACAGGGCCGCTGCTTCTTTCGGGTAATACAACACTCAGTGCTGGGGCAAATGATGTGGTGTTTTCAAGCACCATCAATGGCAATGCCAACTTTACTGTTGATGCTAAAAGCATTACTACAGGCGGCACCATTGGGGGTATAACTCCACTCAACGCTGTATCCCTAACCACTACCGACGCGCTCACACTTCCCTCTATCAACGCCGCCTCCATTCTGGCGCGCAGCACAGGTGCCACGTCCGATCTCACCCTTGCGCCAGGTAGCATCCTTTCTGCTTCCGCCGCTGGCGATGCGATTCGCCTTGCATCGGGTCGTAACTTCATCAACGCTTCAGGTGCAGCTGCACTTTCCACTCCTGCTGGTCGCTGGTTGGTGTACAGCGCTGCCCCCGCTTCCGATACCATAGGTGGGCTCACCAATAATTTCCGCCGCTTCAGCTGCA
>JAIXZB010000076.1 GCA_027489915.1 Rickettsiales bacterium
AGCCCAAGGCAACATGCACAAAAGCGCCACCCCAACCAAAAACAGCATGATTTGAAACGGATGCACCCCCTGCACCGCTGGCAACTCGCCCTGCTCAAACCCTGCTAGCGACAGTGCCGCCGTATGCCCTTGAAACAACTGCCCCATATCGGATGTCGCCAAATAAGGCACAATCGTAAAAATCACCGCATTACCAAGAATCACCAGAATAAATAAGAATATCGCCACCAATGTTTCGCGCTTCTGCTTAACAACCTGCGTCTGACTCATATAAAAATCCCCAAGGCTTCAATACCTTAGCAGAGGTTAGCAGCCTCAGCATCAGGCGCAAGCGCAATCTTCATAAAACAGCAATAGTTCTTTGCTAGGTTTAGCTGCATGCAACAAGAAGACCTCACAACGCTCGCGTCACACAATCCGTCATTAGCAGACGCGATAGCAAATGTGGCAATTGATGTCCCCCTCGAGAAAATCTACGCACCAATCGAAGAAAAATTCGATGCGCCCGCATACAAACGCTACCTGTCTTTGTGCGCAGATATGCAAGTAACGACCCCACCCCACCTGCTAGTCGTAGAAGATGAAACATATAAAGAACGCTACAAAGCCAACGGCGCGCGTTACTTCGTAGAAAGCAACGCCATCTTACTTCAGGAAAACTTATGGCGCGCGTTTAGCCAGTTCAGAGCTGAAGGGAAATATGCGCTCACCCACGAGCTTGGCCATGCCTACGAGCATCAGCACAATGCAAAACCTTCAAGGCGCACCGTGCTTCAAGGCATGCTAGGCACCGTTATGGCGTCTCCTCTCCCATTAGTCGCTGGCTCAGTTGCTGGTATGCAAATTGTAAAAACAACCACAGACGATGATAGTATCTCAAATCCAAACATCATCGCAGGCGCAATAGCAGGCGCAGCAATAGCATCCCGTATAACTGGCAAAGCCACTAAAACACTTAAAAGAAAAGAGGCAGCATCTAACCTAAGAGCATCAGAATTATTCGTCGATAAACTTGCTGTAGAGCGTCTAGGCCACGAAGAAGTAGTTCAAGGACTGCTGGATTTCTGCTTATCCGATACCAAACGAATATATGCTGCAGAATTACATTTCAAATCCAAAGAAGACCTTACTAAATACAACCAGTTAGCAACGGGCTTATGTAAGCGCTATCCTGTTTTAAGTCACAGTCAGGCACAGAAAATTTTATATCTCCAAGCACTGAATGCTGATTATAAAAATGAAACAGGCTATCCATCCTCCTACGAGCGCATTATGGAAGTGTTGGAAGATTCCAATCAATCGCGTAATGCAAGTAAATCACGCTAATCACCTCCCACCCCACCAGCTCTTTTTCCCAGTCTGCATCTGAGCTTGCACTGCATCTGCTGTGTGTTGCGCCAGTTTTCTGGCATCCGCAACATCGGGATTATTTTCCATAAACCGAAATGTCTCCTGCAATAACTTCCCGTCCGCCGTAGCCTTCAAATGTGCTTTGGCTGGGCAGGTTAGTGTTGCACCAGCAAGGCTCTCACTCTGCTCTGTCACACCTATTTTTCCATAGTCTCGCGTCAGCACTTTTGTGCCAAAAAAATCATCCCAACTTTTGACAATGCTGTCTATAACCGCCTCACCGTATGGTTTGGACTTCGGCTGCACGTCAAGTTGTAGCATCAGCATCGGCATGTATTCTGAAAAAAGCCCAAAATACTGAAATTGTTCAAACGATGCACTATCGAGCACATAACGCCCTGTATCAAGCTGCTCTTCACTTATCTCACCTTTTTTCAAGGCCTCAGCAAAAGCAAACTTAAGCCCAGAAAGATATGATCTATGCGCAGCATGATAGGTCGCAAGCGCAAGAACCACATCTGCATGCGGCGCAATCTGCTTAGCTTCTTTCACACTCGAAACACGCCAGCGAATATCTTCTACTTTACTTGTGTCTTTTGCTGCAATCCAGAAACGAACATCCGGTGTATGGGCAGTGACTTTTTTTGTAGTCAAATCACTTTGCATAATACGAAGTGATTGCTTCAGCGCCTGCTGATGCGAGGGAAAATCCAGATTTTCTCTGAAGAATACAAGATATTGAGCAAAATCCTGTGGCGGCATGTAATGCTCAATCGCCAAACGAATGCTGCGCATTTTCTCGTTCAAATGTTGCTGCGTAATAGTTCTTTTGCCAAGATCAAACTGTCGCTTTGCAATACCGCCGTAAGGCTCATCGCCCACATGCGTTACCAACCCAGTTTTATCCGATATCTTGGAATCTATGGCATGACCATATTTTATAATATCGCTATTGAAGGTCTCAATCGGCTGTCCCAGCGGTATTTCAAAGCGATCAAGCATACTACGCGTATATTCCGGCGCCTTAGCGTCAGGCGCATACACTGTTATCTTTCCAGTACCAGCATCAGCGTTTGGCCTGCGTTCAATCGCAACCTTTGTATCACGAATACGTCGCACGTGAGCTGCAAAAAAATCATGCACATTCTCTGTTGTTATAGCTTGCTGCAACGCATCCTCAAAAATCATCACCCGTCAAATCGCAAACTGCTCCTTCAAAATGCGCTCACCCAGATTATGCTCAGGGTCAAACAGCAGCGAAAGGGCAACGCTGCGCTCCTCATAAATCGAAACGCTCACCACATCGCGTACTTCCGTAAAATCTGCCACCGCCGATACAGGGCGCTTCACATGGTCTAAAATCTCAAACGTCACACTCGATGTGTGATTAAGTAACGCGCCTTTCCACCTGCGCGGACGAAACGCCGCAATTGGCGTCAGCGCCAGCATGTTCCCAGTGAGCGGAATAATGGGGCCGCCGGCTGAAAAATTATACGCCGTCGATCCCGCAGGGGTCGACACCAGCACCCCATCCGCACTCATCTCAGGCACCCGTACCACATGGTCAATCGTCACCCGAATTTTCGCCGCCTGCCGCGATTCGCGAAATAAGGACACCTCGTTAATCGCCAGCTCATGTCGCTCGCGCCCATCGCTCGTGCGCGCATACATCGCCAGCGGATACAGCTGCGACACCCGCGCTTCACGAATACGCTCTATCAGATTATCGGGCGAATACACATTCAGCAAAAACCCAACCGAACCACAATTCATCCCATACACAGGAATATGGCGATGCATATATTTATGCAGCACCTGTAGCATAAACCCATCCCCGCCCAGTACCAAAATCACATCGGGCTTAGTGCGTTTGCCTGCAATATCAAGCAACGTGTAACGGGCCTTCAGCTCGCGCAGCGCCGCCTGTGCTTTTGGGGTATCATCCGCCAAACAGGCCAGCTTCAGTGCGGTCACATCCGCAATGCTGTCTTTCGTTTTCATCGCAGGCATAGTACCATGTACACAACCATAATACAACGCGAGAAGGCGCTGCGTCACCGATGTTTGATTCCTACGACAACCTGCCCATCGCCTCACTGCTTATGCCGCGCAGATGGCGGCAATCCATGCTCGGCCTATTTGACATCGCCCGCGGCGGCGATGCCATTGCCGATAACACCGCCCTCACCCTGCATGAACGCCGCCTCAAAATCGCAGCCCTGCGTGAATCCCTCATCAATCGCGATATGCAAACGCTACCCGTCTGGGCGCTTGTCCACGCACGAGATATCGCACGCGGTCACATCAGCCCCGAATACGCCATGCAACTACTCGATGCCTTCCTCGCCGATACCTTCACCACCCGCTACCAAACCTACACCCAACTGGAACAATACTGCATCCTCTCCACCGCTTCGCTTGGTCGCGGCTTTCTAAGCATAGCTGGCGAAACCAACGCGAATACAGATGCAAGCGACGCACTCTGCATAGCCCTGCAACTTCTCAACCATTGGCGCGACCTCGCATACGATGCCCGTACACTCGGCCGCATCTATCTCCCACAAGAATGGATAACATCCGTAAACGCCCGCGAAGAGGATATCCTACAGGGCGCCCTCCTCACCCCCGCCTGGCGCGAAGTGCTGCGCACGCTGGATAATACCATCACCGAAAAACTATGCACTGCAGCCACCTTGTCCAAAAGCCTCAAAAGCCGCCGCCTACGCCTACACACCAAAACCCTACTCAACATCGCACATGCATGGCAAGCCGCCCTGCAACACCAAGATATCCTTACCCACACGCGTATCAGCCCCACCAAACCCATGCTAAAAAAAGCCCTCTGGAACGCCCTTATCAATTAAAAGAGCAAGCGAAGCAAAGCGCTCAACTCAAAAAACACGCA
>JAIXZB010000096.1 GCA_027489915.1 Rickettsiales bacterium
CGCTGAGCAACCGTTATATTACCGACAGATTTTTGCCTGATAAGGCGATTGATTTGATGGATGAGGCATCGAGCCGTTTGCGGATGGAGGTGGATAGCAAGCCTGAGGCGCTGGATGAAATGGATAGGAAGCTGATTCAGTTGCGCATTGAGCGTGAGGCGCTGAAGAAGGAATCCGACAATGCATCGCGGGAGCGGCTCAAGAAGCTGGAAGATGAAATTTCGCAGCTTGAGACGGAAACGGCGACCATGGGGCTTGCGTGGCAGGCGGAAAAATCGCGCCTGACGGAAGGTCGTCAGTTGAGCGAGCAGATTGATGCGGCGCGCACGGAGTTTGCGCAGGCGCAGCAGAAGGGCGATTTGACCCGCGCTTCGGAGCTGTTTTACGGCGTGATACCTGAGCTTGAGAAAAAGCTGAAGGCAGCAGAGAACGAGAAGAGTGTGGCTGGAAGTGTGGTGCGTGAAACCGTGCGCGAGAGCGACATTGCAGCGATTGTTTCGCGCTGGACGGGTGTGCCTGTTGAGAAAATGTTAGAAGGTGAGCGCGATAAATTATTGCAAATGGAAGCGCTTATTGGTGCGCGTGTGGTGGGGCAGGAAGATGCGGTGAAGGCCGTGGCATCTGCTGTGCGGCGCGCACGTGCAGGGCTGAAAGACCCTAACCGCCCGATAGGTTCGTTTTTGTTTTTGGGGCCAACGGGTGTGGGGAAAACCGAGCTGACCAAAGCGCTTGCGGGGTTCATGTTTGATGATGATTCGGCGATGATTCGCATGGATATGAGTGAGTACATGGAGAAGCATTCGGTGGCACGGCTGATTGGTGCGCCTCCTGGCTATGTTGGGTATGATCAGGGTGGGGCGCTGACTGAGGCCGTGCGCAGAAGGCCGTATCAGGTGATTTTATTTGATGAGGTGGAGAAGGCGCACCCCGATGTGTTCAATATTTTGCTGCAGGTGCTCGATGATGGACGCCTGACCGATGGGCAGGGACGCACGGTGGATTTTCGTAACACGATTATTGTGCTGACGAGTAATTTGGGTGCGCAGTTTATTGCAGATGTACCTGACGGTAAGAGCGTGGACACAGTGCGTGAAGACGTGATGGGTGTGGTGCGCCAAGCTTTCCGCCCTGAGTTTTTGAACCGTTTGGATGATATTATTCTATTCCACCGCTTGCGGCGCGATCAGATGGGGGCGATTGTAGATATTCAACTACGCGGGCTGGAGCGCATGCTGAACGACCGCCAGATTACCCTGACGCTGGATACGCAGGCGCGCGATTGGTTGGCGGATAAGGGCTATGATGCGGTATATGGGGCGCGGCCACTCAAGCGCGTGATTCAGAAACAGGTGCAGGACAGGCTGGCGACATTGCTGCTGGAAGGTGCGATTGTGGATGGTGACACCGTGCAGGTGGTAGGTACAGATTTGGGGCTGCATATTGGGAAGGTGGAGAGGGTTGCTTAGGCACTCTAAATACTTCTGCTCGCGTTATTGAACGGCCTGCTCGCAAGGTATTGCTGAGACTGATCGCTTATTCCAATTTCGTTATATAATTCGAGCGCGCCTCTGACGATTTCGGATGCTTCGGTTTTATTTCCTTTGTCGAAATTATACAGCGCTTCGTTGCGGAGATCATTTAATGTGGCAATGCGGTTTGCGATTGCGTCGCGAGTGGCGTGAGGGATGAGAAGCGGAAATTTCATATCGGCTTGTTGTTTGATGGTTGGGTGTGCCGACATGCCGTTTGCCTTGCCGTTGTTCAATTCGGTGAGTAACGTGAGCAGGGTTTTTCGGGTATCTTCTGAGGGGGATTCGAGCAATACTACAGATTCGGTGGGGCGGGATTTGTCTGGTAGGACAGGGTGAGTTAGGCGTTGTGCCATGTGTGACAGGGCTTCAATTGGTGCTAGTGTGTCGGTTATTGTTTTGCGCTCGGCTTGTGAGGCCAATTGCGCCGTAAAGCCTGTTTGGTCTGGAGTGATCTTGGGCGCAGGTTGTGGCGCTGGTTTGGGGTGTATATGCTCATATTGAGCGTAATTATTGATGATTTCTTTTGCTATATACTCGCCAGCATCGGGGCTTTGAGCGCGGGCATGCATAAATTTTTCCAGTATAGTGAGCAGATGTTGAGCCATATCTGCGCGTAGTATGATGCTTCCTTCTCGTGTGAGCTTGAGTGGTGCGGCATCTGGGAATTGAGGGCGTATAAATCGTTCGATGCTTAATCTTAATGTTTCGTTGCTTACCAAGGGGTTGGTGATAGTGGCTTGCATTTTAGAGGATGATTTATCGTTGGTGGTGATGCTGATGCCCGATATTTCTTCCATGAATTGATAGAGGGTAGGATGGGTGTGTTTTAGCGCTGCGTTTTCGCTATCGCCGCCTATGACTTGGATACAATAGCGGGTGCCATGAGAGCTGCCGAGGGCTTGAATAGTTTTCATGCGGGCGTTAATTGCGTTGACGGTGCTTTCTGGTAAGTCGAGTGATTCTGGCACTGTGTGCGCTTTAATTGTGGCGTTGAGTGCAGCGTCGTTTTCGGGCAGGTAATGGTTAAAGCCGTGGCAAAGCGCAGGCTGTAGAATGGCCGAATCCTCTTTATTGAAGTGGTAAGGCGGTGCACTTGCAGCCAAAATATGATGTGCGGCGTTGAAAGTATTATGAAGAATGAATTCACTTAAGTCGCGTTTTTTCAGCGCTTCATTTAGTCGATTTGCGGGAGATTTTTGTTCGGATTCTAAGCGAGCACGTTCATTGTAAAGTGTTTTGGCAATGACGCTGAGTCTGGATTGTGATCCTTGTGCGGGGGTTAGGAAAATATGTCCTGTGACTGGGTCTTGATGGGTTTCGACAAAGCTCTTATTACGCTGGGCATTTGTTAAACTAAGTGTGTCTTCCACATAAGAATTAATGTGGTGTGTAATGAACTTGGCTTCGGCATTATTTGAGACGTACCATCGGCTGTTAGGTGCAAAGCTACTCATGGTACCTGATAGAACCATTGCGGCAGAGGCAAGGTAATCGATAGCCTCGCTGTAATCGGCAGACTGATTGCCCTTGAGGTTGCGGTAGCCTTTGAGTGTGGGATTTGGTTTTTCTGGTGCCATATGCTGCTGTAATCCATTGTTTTCATATGGTTATAGCAGGTAAGTGTTAAGATTGTGTGATGGTTAGGGCTGCGCCTTTGTTGCGGTATTGATGAAGGCGAAGCCATTGTTATGGGTAAGGATTTGTGGCTTTATATTGGGAAGGTGGGGGGCGTAATTTAACATTTTTACCCCATAATATTAAAAGGCTTTTATAAAATAGAGAGAGCACTCCTTGCTTGTGACAGAAAGACGGTAGCTTGCGTTTAGGTCGTTGTTGGCCGATGATCCGTCATCGGCTGAAGCACAGGTATCTGCCCACATTTTTGCTATAATTTTGCCGCGGGCGGGTTTGCCATCATCGAGTTTGGTGTCGATATTCCACGCCTCTTCGGGACTTAAAAGCTGAACCATACCTGCCCAACCATCGGGTCCGGGGCCGCCGAATTTGAAAAAGTTGCCATAATCCAGCGCGTAATCTACGCCGCTGCCACCAAAAACTCCCGCATAATGGGCTGTCCATGTTCCCTGAGAAATCTTTGTAATCGGGCATTGGTACCAATAGTGTGATGGGCAACACCCCCACTACCAGCAAGTCCAGTGTAACTTCCTTCCACAAGACCAGCTAAAGCCAGTTGACGCCAGAACTGAAAGCTCTCTCCAGATTCGCTGGCATTGGGTGACCATCCGTACACATTACCGTCCCCGTTACCATCGCACGTGCCAGGTGTGGAAACAGCCGCTGCAGAATTGGTAACGCAATGAGAGGCATTTACCTGTCGTGTCCAGAAACGGGTGGCATTGTTCATATCGCCTGGGATGGCCATGTATTTATCGCGGAAGGTTTGTGTGGCTGCGACATAGCGGTTATAATCCGTACCTACGGAGCGCACTTCGGCGGCGCGGATGAGGGATTGGCCCGCTAGAATGCCACCTGTGAGGAGGCCTAGGATTA
The DNA here is from genome assembly GCA_027489915.1 of Rickettsiales bacterium. GTDB lineage: Bacteria > Pseudomonadota > Alphaproteobacteria > Rickettsiales > UBA3002 > JAIXZB01. The sequence continues at coordinate 4,044 of JAIXZB010000096.1, forward strand.
CGAGTACGATGGAGAGTTCGACTAAGCTGAAGGCCTGTTTCATGTGTGAAACATAGCAAAAAGACGGGTATCATTCAATCAGTGTTTTGTGTGGGCCTTGATAAAGGTGAAGGCATCTTCGTAGGCGCCGTGCTCAGCTAGGGTGAAGTGGTTAGCATCGGGGTAGGTGCGGCGCTCTTTGGGTTCTTTTGCGGCGGCAAACAGGCGGGCGGAGTGGGATGCTGGGACTATCCAATCCTGATTGCCGTGCATGATGAAGAGGGGTGTGTTGACGCCTCCGATATGATCGATGGAGAGGAAGGTATCGCGCGCGAAATAACGCACGGGGTATAGGGGCCAGAGTTCTGCTCCGCGATCGACGACGGAGGTGAAGGGGGCTTCTAGCACCAATGCAGATTCGCCTTCGATGTTGGCGGCGACTTGGGTGGCAACACCGCTGCCGAGTGAATAGCCCCATAGCACGAGTGGGGCATTTGGATGTTTTACGCGCAGGGCGTTGGTGAGGCGGATAGCATCCTCTACAATGGCTTTCTCGCTTGAGGTGCCGCTTGAGCCGGGGTAGCCACGGTATTCCATGGCAGCAACCGTGTAGCCTTGTTTTTGCAGATGGGGCAGGGCAAAGGTGAAGGCATGCAGGCCGCCGCCATTACCATGAAAATACATCAGTAGTGGGGCGGTTGGTGCGCTGCTGCTATACCAATAGCGGATGCCGCTTGGGATGTTATCGGCAGAGGCGATGCGTGCTTCGGCGAAGCCTGTTAGGCCTGCTTCTTCGGGGTTTGTGGGGCCATCGAACGGCACGAATACAAAGCTGCGTTGGAAGATGATGAGTAGTATGCCTACTACTAGGTATACGAAGATAATGGCACAGAGCAGGCGCTTACACCAGCGGGGGATAGGGAGGCGCATGGGGTGCTAGCCGTTCTTTTTAGTGACTGCAATCGCGGCTTGGCTGGGGGAAGCTGCAGGTTTAGGTGAGGCCGGTTTGATAGGCGTGCCAAGTGCCTGCGAGCTGTTGGGTGCGAGGCGTGAGAATTGCGCTTTGGTGGCGCCCGTTTGGGCCCGGAAATTCTGCAGATCGCGACCAGCGAGGGCGGTTGCGGTATTGAATTTTTGTTGTGCGGGATTCACCTGCGCACCGTTTTGGTGGATTTCGTAATGTAAATGTGCGCCTGTTGACATGCCTGTGGAGCCAACATAGGCAATCACTTGGCCTTGTTTGACGCTTACACCCGGGCGGATGCCGCGCGCGATGCGGCTGGCATGGCCATAGGCGGTAGCATAGGTGCCGTTATGCTGGATTTTAACATAATTGCCGTAGCCACGGTTCCAGCCTGCAGTTTTGATGACGCCATCGCCTGCAGCGAGAATTGGTGTGCCGGTGGGGGCTGCGAAATCGATGCCGCGATGCATGCGGCCATAGCCTAAAATGGGGTGACGGCGCATGCCGAAGCCCGAGGAAATGCGGGCAGCATTCACGGGGGTGCGCAGGAGCGATTTTTTGACGCTTTGGCCGTTTGCTGTGTACCAGTTTTCAACGCCTGCACCGTTTTTGAAGCGGAAAATTTCGTGCACTTTGCCTTGCAGGGTGAGCTTGGCATAGGAGGCTTTGCCCGTGGCGCCCACGCGTCCATCGGCAGTGACATCGCGGGTGGTGAGGACTTCGATAGTATCTCCGGGGTGGATTTCGCGCTGGAAATCGACATCGTAGGAGAAGGCTTGCACCAGTTCGTTCATGGTGCCTGAGGGAATGCCTGCATCGTAGGCGGCCTGAAACAGGCTAGAGCGCACACGGCCCGTGGCGCGGCGTAACTCAGTTGTGGTAGGTTCCTTCACATTGGCGACGCTGAAGGAGCCATCTTGCAAACGCTCCAACTCGACGGTGGAGAGGTTGGGGAGTTTGATGGCAAGTTCTTTCACCGCAGCGCGGTCGCCCACGGCTTCGTGACGGGCGAGCGTCATGGAGATGTTTTGGCCAACGCGCAATGAGCTGGGGTTGAATTGTTTGCGCAGTGCGGCGATGACGTTGTGGGCTTCCTGTTCCTGCACGTGCTGGGCGATGAGTACATCGAGCAGGGTATCGCCTGAGCTGACTTTGACGGCGACATCGCGAGGATAGACGGGGGCGAGGGAGGCGACTTCAACTTCTTTGAGTGCGGGTTTTTCGGGCGCTTTCGCAAGCAGTGGGCTTATGAGTTTATGGGTGGCGTCGCTTGCGTTTTCGGCCACTGTTATGGTGGTGCCTTTGTGGCGCGCTGCGAAGGTTTCGTATTGCGGGATGACGACCGAGCTTACGAGGAAGTTCATGAAGAATGAGGAGCCGACACCGAAAATGGCGCCGAGTGTGAACCAGTTGAAGCGGATGGATTTGACCTTTTTCTGCGCGATTTTTTGGGTGCGGGGTGGCACGGGGGCGGGCTTGAGCGCTGTGAGCGAGGAGCTTGTGTAAAGCGATGGTCGCTTGCGCGCCATTTTACGATTCACCACCATGTTTTCCCTCTTGCATTCGTAACGTTTGCGTAACCGTGCTCATTATATGAAATAATGAGTGCGATTACTTGCCGTTTTATTGCTGGAAATAGCGTATCTGTGACGCCTTAAGGAGGGACTATGGCCCTGCTTCGGCTGAAAATCAAGTGGATTTATAGAGATTTGGTTAATTTTGTGTCCAAGTTTTACTTGGTGAGGGGGCTAGATCTGCTCCATCCCTTAAGTTGGCCCATGGCAGTGCTGTCTGCATATACGGTAATGTCGGGGTGGAATTGTAGGGTAGTTGCGGGATTATGGGGGTTGTAATGCCCAGAGAGTAGTTGCGAGAGGGGTTTATGCTTGTGTGCGCCAGATGCAATGAGCGCAATGGCCTGTGTGTGCTCCATGAGTGTTTGAAGGCCTACGGTGATTGCGTGGGTTGGCTGTGCTTCGGCGCTACTGAAATGATGGCTATTGGCGGCTAGTGTTTCAGGGCGAAGCGTTACTTCGCGGGTGTGGCTGAAGCGTTTTTCGCCTGGTTCGTTGAAGCCGATATGGCCATTTTGGCCGATACCTACAATCCACAGATCAACAGGGGCAAGGGATTTGATGTGTGCTTCGTACTTCTCGCAGGCGCCGTGGGCGCTGGTGTTGGGCGGCAGATGCACGTGTAGTGGATTGGCGCCTATTGGTTTGAGCAGGTTCTCCCATAGATAATGTGCGAACGAGTTTGGGTGATCGGGAGGAAGGTCTTTATATTCGTCGAGAGCCACGAACTGCACGCGGGATACATCGACAGGGCGGCCAGATGCTTTACGCTCGTTTAATGTGTTGATGATATGCGCATATACGGGCTTGGGGGTGTCGCCTGTTGCAAGGCCAATAGTGGCGCTGGGCTTGGATTCGATAAGGGCGACGATGCGCTCGGCGAGTATGCGTGCTGCATCGGAAAAATCTTCATGCACTATCGCTTCGTGCTTTTTGCTGCCGAGCAATGCTGCGAGTTTGGGGCTGAGAAGTGCTGTGTTCATGCAAAGCATGTTAGCATTTGCATGTTACAGTTCTTCGGGGGGCGATGAAGATTTATTATCGTGCGGGTGCTGCGTTCTGTTGATCGTTTCTTCTTGGCAGGGCGGCTGCGGATTGTACCTGTTCTGCGCTTGCTTTTACTGGTGTTTGTAAGTTTGCTGTGGCTTGCCTGATGGTAGGTTCAATTTCGGGGGGAGGCTCGAACCCAGCCAAGGTGGAGACTGTCGGGGAGACGGAAGATGAATGGGCATTTGCCTGTTGCCGTTGTGGAGTTTGGGTGGCGGATGTTAAGGTTTTGCACGCTGCGGTTGCTGCGTTTTCGGTGGCTATGCCAACCCCTACAGCACCCGCGATGCCACCGATCACTGCACCGCCTGCGGCGCCCGGAAGTGCGCCAACGCCGCCGAAGAATGTGCCTGCAACACCACCGCCTGCTGCGCCAAGTTTTGCTCCTGCCCAAGCGCCTGCCAAGCCACCTGCGGTACCAGCGGCGGTGCCTACGGCTTCGCAGGTTTTGCCTTCAGCGAGTTGGGCTGCGGCCACGGCGGCGCCACCCACAATCGTGGTGGGGATAGTAGCACGGGCTGCGGTTTGTGCAAGTGGGCCTGCTGTGCGGCCTGCGGCGGTTGCAATTTGGCTTGTGAGTGCAGTGGCTCCCGCCCCGACATCCAGCGCTGCAGCGCCTGCGCGCGCACCTGTTTCGAGGGTGACGTTGCCGTTTGCAATGTCGGTGGCGACGGCAGCTGCGTTGAGCGCGCCGAGGCCAACACCAGCTGCGCCACCTACGGCGTGGATGCCGTTTGTGCGACGAAGGTTTTCGGCGGTGGCAAGAGAAGCTCTTAATTCGCTTGGTGGGACTTCCATGCCTCGCGCTGTGTAAAGGCTGCGCACCACATTTTCTGGGGATGTGTTTGAGGGAACGGTAATTTCATGCCCTGAGAATCGAACGGTGGTTTCTGAGGAGGATAAGGTGGAAATCATGGATGCCCGCTGTGCAGCGTGAGCAACGCTATCTCCTGCTGCAGGAGTGTAGATGTTTCTTCCTGGGCCTTTATTATAAGGTGCTGTGGCGCGTGCGGCTACTACATC
>JAIXZB010000151.1 GCA_027489915.1 Rickettsiales bacterium
AATGTTCATTCCGGATGGCCACAGCCTAACCTTCGGTGAAATGGATAGTGCTTACAAACATTCGATAAGCCATCGCGCAAATGCTATGGCGCTGTTTGGCGCATGGCTTCAATCTCCTGTTGCAAAGGAATCCTGATATGCGTCCTCGCCTTGTTGCTGTTGCTGCCTCCTACCGCAGCGCTTCGGTAAATCAGATGCTGTTGCGCTTGGCTGTGCGCGAGGCCGAAGCAGCGGGAGCTAGCATTACCCTGCTCGATTACAGCGCCCTCGAATCACCCCTGTTTCGAGATGCCGATGAAGAAACGCACATGCTTCCAGAAGGCGCTTTGAAACTTGCCGATGCATTGCTCTCGCATGATGGGTTATTACTTGCCTCGCCCGAATATAACTGGTCGATTCCAGCATCCCTTAAAAACCTCATCGACTGGTTATCCATCGATGCACGCCTGCCGTTTTCTGGTAAGCCTGCGCTGTTGCTTTCTGCCACCCCTTCCTCGCGCGGCGGCATCACGGGGCTGAAACAGCTTCGCACTCCGCTGATGAATCTCAATATGTGGGTCTATCCGCAGCTCATTGGCATTGGGTCAACCACCACTTCATTATCCGATGCAGGATTAACCAACGCCAAGGATCGCGACTATCTGCGCACCCATGTGCAGCAGTTTGTAAGCGCAACACGCAAGCTCAGCGCCGATTAGCCGTGGCGCATAAACATTATGTCTTTTTAACTCGTTCTTTAATACATGGGTGGGTAGTGTTGTCGTATGCGTCATAAAATTTCATTTTTCTTCGCTATGGTTGCGGCATGTTACTGTGCCCTTGCTTCCGCCTCATTTGCGCAAGATACTCCTTTAGTAACTGCACGCCTTATCCTAGATAGCACCCACCCTGAATATTCAGGCGATGCAGTTGATCCTTATGCAACCCCTGACGGACACTATATATGGTCAGGTGTAGAATTCACCATTCCTGATGGATGGCATATTTACTGGCAAAACCCCGGAGATTCAGGCATCCCCACCTCACTTAATTGGCAGACTCTTCCCAAAGGGGTGAAGGCAGGAGAGATATTATGGCCGGTTCCAAAGCGTGCCGAAATGGGCGGACTGGTGAATTACGGCTACGAGAAAAAAGTCATTCTTCCTGTACCACTTGAACTTGGTAAAGGGCCTGCTGATACCGTGTTCCAAAACAATGAGCAGTTCTGGGCACAAGGTATTCCAGCGCAGGGCACCATCACCGTCAAAGCAGATTGGCTGGTGTGTAAAGATACCTGCATCCCTGAATCGCAAATTCTCACTGCGCCTATCGAAACCCCTTCAAGCGATGCAGATGTGGCAGCGCTGCGCAAAGTACTCACGCTGATTCCAAACGATGCCATGGCGCCGGATGCCTATGTCACCGCAGATGATACGTCTGTACGTATCGCTGTGCACGCACAGGCCAATTCACATGCCGATATTTTCCCCATAGATGATGGCTGGTTTTCCAATAACGCAACGCCTCTTGTGAGCCGTGCGAAGGGATGGATTGGATTCACACTTCCCCGCGCCAGCGCCCCTGTTGCGGACACATTGCATGCAGTCATCAGCATGACCCATGAAGGCGAAACAGAACATTTCGCTATTCGCGCTGCACATGCAAAAACTTTTCCCAAAGAAGTCCCCGCAGGCTTATTTGAAGTTCAGGAAACTACGCCGTCAACCCAGGCTCCACTTGGTTTGCTCGCTGCACTCGCATTTGCGTTTATAGGTGGCCTCATTCTCAACCTCATGCCGTGCGTGTTGCCTGTGTTGTCACTCAAGGTGCTCTCGCTTTCGCGCAAGGCCGATGCCTCGCGTAGTGTTGCGCTCAAGCATGGGCTTTCCTACAGCGCAGGAGTAATTCTTAGTTTTGCGCTTATTGGCGGTGTATTGCTTGCACTCAAAGCGGGTGGCGCTGCCATTGGATGGGGTTTTCAATTGCAATCAGCAGGGTTTGTATTTGGCCTTCTGATTGTGGTGTTTCTGGTCGCACTCAACCTGCTTGGTCAGTTTGAATTGCCGGTGTTGTTTGGCAATAGCGCCACCTCCCTCACCTCGCGTAATTCGGCGCTTGGAAGTTTCGCAACGGGCGTGCTTGCGGTGGCGCTTGCAACGCCTTGCACCGCCCCCTTCATGGCACCTGCACTCGGTGCAGCACTCACGCTTCCTGCCGCATCTTCCATGCTGATATTTTTAAGTCTCGGGTTTGGCCTGGCGCTGCCGTATTTACTGGTCAGCATAAGTCCTGCGCTGCGCCGCTTATTGCCCAAGCCTGGCGCGTGGATGGAACGTTTCAAAGAACTGCTTGCCTTCCCCATGTTCGCCACTGCCGCATGGTTACTCTGGGTGCTTTCTGAGCAAACAGGCGGTATGGGATTGCTGCGCGCACTTGCGGTGCTCATCGTTATCGCTCTTTCCATCTGGGGCTTAAAACGCAATCATGCATCGCTTTGGCGCGCTTTCTGGAAAGTCATGCTTATTGGCTCTATTCTTTGCTCACTCATATACCCACCACGCATGATGGTAAACAGTGCTGCTTCCTCAAGCGTACTTGCACATATTGCCTACGATGCAGATACACTCGCGCAGCTTCGTGCAGAGGGAACGCCAGTATTCGTCGATGCAACCGCTGCATGGTGCCTCACCTGTAAAGTGAACGAGCGTGTTGCACTCGCCAACGCATCGACCGTTGCCTTGTTCAAGGAAAAAAACATTACCCTTATGGTCGCGGATTGGACGCAGCGTGACAGCGCCATTACCGAATGGCTCGCCTCCTTTGGTCGCAATGGTGTGCCGCTATATGTGTATTACCCGCCTCACAAAGACCCTGTTGTTCTGCCACAAATTCTCACTCCCGAAATCGTACGAAATACTATCAACCAACCCTAGGAGATTTTTATGCGTCGTTCCCTACTCGCCATCGCAGCTGCCGCAAGCCTTGTGCTTCCCACACTCGCCAATGCTGCACCTGTCGTCGGCAAACCTGCACCTGCGTTTTCGGTGAAAGATGCCAGCGGTACAGAGGTATCACTTGCTTCGCTCAAAGGCAAAATCGTGGTACTGGAATGGAGCAATTTTGGCTGCCCGTTTGTTAAGAAGTTTTATGGTGTAGATGCTATGCAATCGTTCCAGAAAGCCGCAACCAAGCAAGATGTAGTCTGGCTCACAGTGTTCTCCTCTGCTGAAGGAAAAGAAGGCTATTATGCGCCTACAGCACTCACTGCAGAGATGACAAAACAAGGCGGTGCACCAAGCCACATCATCCCCGATGCTGCAGGTACGCTGGGCACATTATATGAAGCCAAAACCACCCCGCACATGTTCGTTATCGATAAGGAAGGCACACTCGCCTACATGGGTGCTATCGATAGCACACCAAGCGCAGATCCTGTCGATGTCAAAACGGCAACCAACTATGTGAATGAGGCAATTGCTTCGCTTATTGCAGGCAAACCTGTCGCCGTATCAAGCAGCAAGCCTTATGGCTGCGGTGTGAAATACGCGAACTAACTACTTGCCTGATATACCAGTGGCAGAAGATGCACGCGTGCGCGATTGCGCTTCTGCCGCTGGTATCCACACCGTTGCTTGTGTATGTTTGCGCTTGGTTTCGCGCACACCAGCATAAATTTGTTTTTCCACTTCCATCAGCACCATGCCACCCGTCCACGGCAGTAATGCACCAAGTACTTCCCATACACGCGCGAAGCGTAGCATCAGCTTCCATTGTACAGGGGGCGTTTTGAGCACCATTTCGCATTGCATCACAGTAAGCCCCGTATCTTCCACCACATGGCGTAACTGAAACACACTGTAGGGTGTGCCATAGCCAAAGGGCGTTCCCTGCGCCCTCGACCAGCTAGACCGCCTGTCAGGTCCACAAATAACGGCTCTGCCTCCAGGAGTCAGCACACGGCATAACTCACGCAAACAGGCTTTGGGGTCTTCGGCAAATTCGAGTGCATGCATCACCAATGCACGGTGTACTGCATTATTCGCAAGCGGCAGCTCATGTTTATGCACCAGGACGGTGCGGTTATCACCGCGCGCGGGCCAATACATCCCTCCCTGCGCACGTGGCATGGCTGCAATAACCGTGCCGCCTGCACCTGCGGTGCGCAGAAGTAGTCGTATAATAGGGGTGGCATAACCGATCCCTAAAATCACATCATCGCGGGTGCTAGGCCAGCGTTTAAGAATATCGCGGGCGACTACAGTGCGCACCCATTTGCCAAGGCGTGTGCCATAAAATTCACGCAGGCCTCTGATATCGGTGCGCATACTGATGTCAAAAAGCTATTTTTTTACCCAGTTGCCACCGGCATCTTTCAGATAGTTTCCTTTAGCCGTCATCTCGTAGGCTTTGGCAGCAGCGAGTTTTTCAACAATGCTTAGATCCTGTCCGTTAGTGGCGGCAATCTTTGCATATTCTTCGCTGCGTTTGGCGTTAATTTCATCCACCAATGCTTGCGCTTCTGCGGTTTGCTTCACTGCCCCAATATACCCATTACGCATCTCGCCCACCAACCCACTGGCTTTGGCTGCATCGATATCCAGTGCCAATGCAACCTGAGCCGACATCGCCACACCCGCTAGGGCCATCATAACTGCTTTACGCATAGTGTATTCTCCTAAAACAGATCCGAATTTTTGCTAAAGACGCGCTTGTCTAAGTCGCGATCCACTTTCACCCGCACCTCGTGCGATATGTTGATATTCATGTTTATCACTATCGGCTTATCGGGTGCTTCAAGTTTTACGGTAGGCTGGCACGCTGCACACAGAAGCGTAACAGGAAGTATGCATAACAGGCCGCGCATGGAATCCTCACTGGTTGTTATCTATGACATGGTTCACTTTAGCTTGCGATTCAAGGAGTGATAGCAGATTTCCATTCACATTGAGTGTAAAATCGACCGTCTTGCCATCATAGAGTGTTTTATTCGAACCGATAATGCGAAATGTCGCCTTAAGAACGCCTTCTGCATCCGAGTTTGCAGTGATATCGAGGTTTGAATAGTCAAATTTACGCAGTGCCTCGAGTAAGATTCCCGCTTCTTTTTCGCCTTGCAGTGCTGCACTTGCGCCTGTTAGCGGATCATATACAAGCGTGCCAGAGGAGAGGTTCTTCAAATGCGCACCCGTAATTTGGGGGGCTTTTTCCCCCTTCCAGCGAAAAGGAATCTTGCCTGTCACATCGCCATCAAAGGCAATATCATCCTTGAAGGCAATCTTAAGTAAGGGCGAAAGTGCGGCGCGTTCAATAATAAATGTATGGGAAATCGAGGGCTTCTTGCCATCTTTCAGCGTTGCCTGCCCTTCCATCCGCAGTGCTGCATCCATGGCAGGAATGGAGGTAAGTAAAGGCGATAACGCCGATAACCCCGCGCTTTCGGTTGTGAATTTTAATTGGTTTGTCGTCCATTGCAGCTTCGTCTTCTTAAGCGCCGCCTCATGCGAAAAACGCACAATAATCGGAATGCTGCGCCCTTCATCACTCAGTGTGCCCTGCCCTTGAATCACAGCAGTAGATGCTGTGCCAGAGCCATCAAACATAAGCGGTGTCGTTAGTGGGTCTTTCGCAGCTGAGAGTTGAATCTTTTTGCCTTTCACCACCCAATTATATTCGCCAACTTTTGCCGACGGGGTGAGTGTCACATCCATATCTCCAAGCACTGCCTTCATATCGCCTTGCGTCAGGGTCAGCGACCCGCCTTGCAGTGCGGCCCTATACCCAGTCGCTGTTTTTTCTATCGTCATAGGGCTATCAAGCAAGATTCCCAGTGCATCTTTGGGGGCTTTATTACCTAACGATGCAAGCGCTGCGAGTGCTTCAATACCGCCTATATCATAGGTATTTTTGTAACTAGTAAGCGCAACACGCACACGCTGTGCTTCAATGCGCGATACATCAAGCGTGCCGCCATGGTAGCGGTACTCCGCACTTACATTGCTAAGTTGCACCGCATCGTTTTTACCAATCACAGCGCGGTTCACCTGCGCGCTCATCATGCTTGCGTGGCCTACATCCAAGCTGCTTACAGCAATGTTCTTTCCAGAAAGATAATTTGCAATCGCACGCTCTGCGACCACGCCACTGCCGAAACGCACAATCAGCACGCCCAGTACAATCACGATTGCCATACCTACAAGTAAGCGACGCATATTTTTTCCCGACATTCTTACGCTTGCATTTACGCAGCATGCCACTTAGCTATGGCATAACACAAGAGGCAATATGAACACACCCCTATCCCGCTTTATGCAATGGTTTGAAGATGCCAAAGCGCATCCCCATATCATCGAGCCCACTGCCATGACACTCGCCACCGTGTCTGCCGAAGGCCATCCACGTGCGCGCATTGTGCTACTCAAAGATTTTGATGATCGCGGTTTTGTGTTCTACACCAACCATACCAGCGCTAAAGGTCAGGAGTTGCTTGCCCACCCCCATGCAGCGCTCGTATTTTACTGGATGCCCCTCACGCGTCAGGTGCGTATCGAAGGCAGTATCAGCGTGGTAAGCGACGATGAAGCCGATGCCTATTTCGCAAGTCGCGTACGTGGCAAGCAAATTGGCGCATGGGCATCATTGCAATCGCAACCACTGGATAGCAGGGAAACGCTGCAAGAGCGCATCGCCATGCTCGAAACACAATACGAAGGAAAGCCTGTGCCACGTCCACCGCATTGGTCGGGCTTTAGGCTCACGCCACATCTCTTTGAATTTTGGAGCGAAGGCGAATTCCGCCTCCATGATCGCGATATCTACACCGCCGATGGCAAAGGCGGCACCACTCTTTCACATCTGTATCCGTAACTTAAAAATGCCTGCCAGGCTGGGTGTTAGCAGGAACAGTCGCTGGCGTCTGTGTTAATGGCACATCCGCTGCGGGCTGAACGGGCTGATAAGTAGATGCGCCTTGTGGAATGGGTTGCGAAGCGACTGGCGCTGCCGATGTTGCCGCAGGGGCTGGTTGCATATATCCGGGTTGCAACGGTGGCTGTTGCTGTTGCCGCGCGGCAGCCTGACGCTGCGCTTCCTGCTGTGCAGCCAACTGCTTTTTATGTTCCTCATCGTGCGAAATCACGGGCGCGCGTTTTCCTGCTTCCAAAGGTGGATCTGTCACCACGGGTTTTCCTGTGGCCATTTTCCAGCCATCTTTGCGCATACATTTACTGAACGCATCTTTCAGCGCAGCAGAGCGCCCCGTCGTTACCTGCGACTGCGCAACCGCTGCTGCAGCACTGCCTTGGCACTCTTCTTTTTCCACATCATATTCCCACTGCATCTGGCTTTGTGCCTTGCATGCACAGAGCAGTAAAATAGAAAGATATGCGAGTCTTCTAAACTTCATCACGCCTAATATAGTTACGGATTGCGATGTCGTCCATCATTTGCGTCTCGCGTTTCTTGATTTTTTCGGCTTCACGCTTTTTATAATTCTCAAGCGCCACTTCGTATTTCTTCATTTCATTAAAATGGACACGGATTTTTTGCGTCAGTTCTTCAATTTCACGGTCGGTGCGCAGCAGCAGCCCATCAATCTGTGCTTGCTTCTTTTTATTTCCTGCGGCGAAGTCGCCAAAGAACTGTGCCATATCAGGCATAGTTTCTGCCGATTTCATCTCTGCACGCAGCTCATTGGCAAGGTGTGTGAGCGCTGTGACGCAATCTTCGCGCTTCTGCATCAGCACTGCCTGCTCACGCTTGAGCACATCAATTTCCCGCTTCTCCAAGCGAATGAGGGTGCTCAAGCTTTTCATGCCTTACGCTTTCGCTGGCTGTTTTACAGCCGCACCAAGCAATGCTGTAAGCTGCTGATACCCATCATTCAGTGTTGCAGCCTCATGCTCACGCTGGGTTAAAAACTGTTCGATTAACGGATAAAACTGTATCGCCCTATCCACCTCCCCGTCCGAACCACGGCGATAGGCACCTAAGCGAATCAGCTCGGCCATATTGTCATAGGTTGCAAGAAACTTACGCGCCGTCATAATAAGCGTATTTTCATCTTCATTATTACAATCAGGCAGCATCCGCGATACACTCTTGAGTATGTTAATCGCAGGGTAGCGGCCACGTTGCGCAATATCGCGGTCAAGCACGATATGCCCATCTAAAATCCCACGGACCGCATCAGCAATCGGCTCGTTGGTGTCATCGCCCTCCACCAGCACGGTGAATAATCCTGTGATGCTCCCTTGGTCTTTGGTGCCCGGCCCCGCGCGTTCCAGCAGTTGCGGCAATTCGGAAAACACGGTTGGGGTGTACCCCTTACTGGTGGGCGGCTCGCCTGCAGATAATCCAATTTCACGCTGCGCCATCGCAAACCGCGTGACCGAATCCATCAGGCACAGCACATTCATTTTCTGGTCACGGAAATATTCCGCTACCGCTAATGTGGTATAGGCCGCCTGCCTGCGCATCAATGCGGAATCCGATGAGGTCGCCACCACCAGTACCGAGCGTTTCAGTCCCTCTTCGCCCAAATCATCTTCAATAAATTCCTGCACTTCGCGGCCACGTTCCCCTATCAGGCCAATCACGTTAATATCGGCTTGGCTGTAGCGCGCCAGCATCGACATCAGGATTGATTTTCCCACGCCCGAGCCTGCAAAAATACCCATACGCTGCCCTGTGCAGCAGGTGAGAAACGTGTTGATGGCGCGCACACCCAGATCCAGCTTGCCGCGTACCCGCTTGCGCTCGGCAGCAGGTGGTGGACTTGCACGCAGCCTATAAGGCAGGCCACCTTTCGCAAGAGGGCCCTTGCCATCCAGCGGGTTTCCCATCGGGTCTACAATGCGGCCAAGCCATGCATCACAGGGGCTTACAGCGGATTCTGCGGCAGCAAGCGTTACTTTAGCCCCCAGCCCAATCCCTTCCACCGAATGAAACGGCATAAGCAGCGCCACATCATCGCGGAAACCAACCACCTCGCATAAAATCTCATGTTCGGCACTGTGGGTGCCTTGCACCTTGCACCGTGCGCCCACCGACAATACTTGCTCGATGCCCGTACATTCCACCAGCAACCCTTTTACAGCGCGCACTTTGCCCACCAGTTGCGTGGTTGGCAGGCGTTCAATTTCTTTAAGCATGTGCGTGCGGATGGAGGACATAAATGCAGCATAGCAAAATACCAACCGCTTGTCATGGCGAGACTCTGGGCATCTTCGCTGCTTTGCAACAAGTGTAAAAATCCCACGCCATGGGGCAAATATACAAAAAGGTTAAAATTTGAGTTGAATGCAAAGGGTGTTAATAGTATATTAAGACTTAAGACGTTAATTCTTTGTTAACCAAATCTGTTGGAAAACCTAGAGTTTATCTTATATTAATACAATATATACACCCCTGTAGGTTGTATCTTATAAACAACTATTAGTTGCATAAGGAGAGTCACATGCGCGTTCTATTGGTTGAGGATGATCCATCCACCGCTAAAGCGATTGAACTGTCGCTGGCCTCTGAAGGCATTATTTGCGATACCACCGAGCTCGGCGAAGAAGGCCTGGAGATTGGTAAAATCTACGATTACGATATCATCATCCTCGATCTGATGTTGCCCGATATCGACGGCTACGAAGTGCTACGCCGCTTCCGTGGAGCGAAAGTGACCACCCCTATTCTCATTCTCTCTGGCTTATCTGGCCCCGATCAGAAAATCAAAGGATTGGGTTACGGTGCCGATGATTACCTCACCAAGCCTTTCAACAAAGGCGAGCTGATTGCCCGTATTCAAGCCATCGTGCGCCGTTCCAAAGGCCACTCCGAATCGGTCATTCGCACTGGCAAGCTGATTGTAAACCTCGATACACGTTCAGTGGAAGTGGATAGCAAGGCATTGCATCTTACCAGCAAAGAATATGGTATTTTAGAACTTCTCTCTTTGCGTAAGGGCTCGACACTCACCAAAGAAATGTTCCTTAACCACCTGTATGGTGGGATTGATGAACCAGAACTCAAAATCATTGACGTGTTCGTGTGCAAACTACGCAAGAAACTGCAGGATGCATCGGGTGGCGATAACTATATCGAAACCGTTTGGGGCCGTGGCTACGTATTGAAAGATCCCGAGCCAGGGAGCGAAGCTTCCCCAAAGTCGGCGAAGAAGAAAGCAGTTGAAACTGCCTAGTTTCGCTTTCTCGAACGATACGAAAAGCCCCGCAATTTGCGGGGCTTTTTTTATTCACTTACTATTGATTACTAAATTTTTGTAAACGCCCCGTTCATGCCCTCGACAGGCTTAAACTTATCGCATAGTCCTAATGTCGATTCAGCAGAGCCTAAAAACAAATAGCCACCGGGAACCAGAATATCTGCCATGCGGCTCATCACATCGGATTTGGTTTTATCATCAAAATAAATAAGTACATTACGGCAAAAAATTAGGTCAAACGGGCCCATCCCCACATAAGGAGTTAGCAGATTTGCACTTCTAAACGTCACCATCTTGCGGATGGATTCAGCCAGTTCCCAATTATTTTCAGGCATTTGCTTGAAGTATTTGAGCAAGTACTGAATCGGCAGTCCACGTTGTACTTCAAACTGGCTGTAATGGCCTTTTTGGGCGCGTTCCACTACTTTATCTGCAATGTCTGTTGCCAGAATTTCACATCTGAGTCCAGGAAGTTTCGCTTCTTCTTCTTTATACGCAATCGCGAGTGAATATGGCTCCTGCCCTGTCGAACAGGCAGCGCTCCAAATCCGCAGCGTATTCATCGCAGGGTTTTGCGCGCGCAGTGTAGGAATAATAGTTTTGATAAAATGCTCAAACGGCTTGGTATCGCGGAAGAAGCTCGATTCATTGGTAGTCATCGCTTCTGTTACTTCGGTTTGCACGCTTGTGCTTGCTACATTGGTGCGTATGCGCGTAATCAACTCACTTAAATCTTTGCAGCCCTGTGCGCGTGCTATTGGTTGCAAGCGCGATTCCACCAGATACATTTTATCTGGCGTTAAAGCCAAGCCTGAGCGCTGCTTCAAGAAGTTAGCGATAAATTCAAATTCATCATTGCGCAGTGTCGCATTCATCGGCGTGCTGCCTCCGCCAGATAATCAGCAATATCATTTAGCGGCAAAGCGCGTGTAACAATCTGCGCTTCCGTCACCGCGCGAGGCATTCCCCAGACCACCGAACTCGCCTGATCCTGCGCTACCACTTCGGCACCCGCTTTTACGGCATATTTAGCACCCTCCAGCCCATCCTTGCCCATGCCTGTGAGCACCACAACGAGAAGTTCTGACGTATATATACTTGATAAGCTCTTAATCATCGGATCGGCAGCAGGCCTACAGAAATTCTCGGGAGGATTCTGGTTTAAGCGTATAACAACCGAACTTGCTACGCGCTCGGCGAGCATATGAAAATCACCTGGAGCTAGATAAATATTCCCCGCCTCAACTTGCTGGCCATCTTTTGCTTCATAGCAAGGTATGCCCGATACTTTTCCCAGTTGCGTAGCAAGAAGAGTAGTAAAAGTCGGCGGCATGTGTTGGGTAATAAAGACAGGCACGCGCCTCGCCCGATCTTTCAGCTGAGACAGTACTGTCTGTAGTGCTTGCGGCCCCCCCGTTGATGATGCAATCGCTATGGCAGAGACATGCCTAACAGGTCTGCATGTAGCAGAGATCTCTGGTAGTTGTTCCGTTTTCACTTCGGGCTTGTTGTGCGCAGGGGCTTCTCTTTTAGCCAGTGCAAGTGAGCGTATTTTTTCGATTAAGTCGCGAAAGAACTGCTCTGTAGCATCCGCCTCTTTTGCGCTTGGTTTAGTAAGGTAATCCGATGCACCAAGCGATAATGCATGCAGGCTAATTTCAGCATTACGCTCAGTCAGGGTTGAAGCCATGATCACATGTGCATTCGGGGCACGCTTTAGCAGCTGTGGCAATGCGGCAATCCCGTCCATAACTGGCATCTCAATATCAAGCACAATCACATCGGGATTGTAGGATTCCACCAGTGCTATTGCCTGCTCACCATCGGTTGCAGTACCAACGATGGTAATGTCATCGGCCTCCTTTAGGGCGCGGCTCACAAGGCCACGTATAATGGCGGAATCATCCACCAGCATCACACGTATCATCCTTGCTTCGTTCACGGTATTACCACGTAGGTTGATTAAATAAGTCCAAGCTGCTCGAATTTGCCACGAATGATGTTTTCATCATACGGCTTCATAACATATTCATTAGCGCCAGATTGCATTGCTTCGATGATTTTCGTCATCTCATTTTCTGTGGTACAGAAGATTACTTGCGGCTGCTCTATTCCCTCAGCAGCGCGCAATTTAAGCAGGAACTCCATGCCATTCATCACTGGCATATTCCAATCCAGCATCACCACCTGTATTGGTGTTACCAGCGCGATATCGAGCGCTTCCTGTCCATTTTCTGCTTCGAAAATAGCATATCCCATAGGTTCAATAATGGCACGGCTTACCTTGCGTACAATTTTTGAATCATCCACTATCAGGCAATTCTTCATAGCTTAGTTCGCATTCCTTTTTGCGTTTACACGCCGATTATCTCTACTGTTCCACCACATGCGCGATATCCAGAATGATAAGCAGTTCCTTATCAAGCTTGTGAACACCGGCGGCAAGCTGTTTCCATGTTTCATTCAAATTGGCGGGCACTTTCTCAATCGAGCTAAGCGAAAGCGTCTGTACATCGCCCACCGAATCTACAATGAGTGCATAAAGTTCGTGCTGATATTCCACCACAATCTTCATGATTTTATCAGGCTCTGGGTAATCTTCCAACCCAAGGCGCGTACGCACATTAATAGCTGTCACAATGCGTCCACGTAAATTCAGTGCGCCCGCAACAATTGCAGGGGCATGGGGAATGGGTGTAATGCGCTGCTTGCGAATGACATCCTGCACCGCCATCACCGAAACACCAAATAATTGCCCCGCAATACGCATGGTTACAAACTGTTTCATTTGTGCCGTGGGGCGAGCCATTGCATTCTTATCGCTCATTATGGTAAGTGCATTTGCGTTCATTAGGCAGCTTCCTTCACACGGGATGATAACTGTAATGCAATCGCTTGCATCAAGGCCTCGCGGTTGGTTTTCAGCACCACGTCTGACAGCCCCACTTCACGCGCACGTACCAGAAGCTGTTCATTGATGCTTGAGGTGAAGGCAATCATAGGAAGCACAGAATAGCCGCTCATTTTCCGCAGCATACGCGCGAGTTCTATGCCATCCATTTCGGGCATTTCA
>JAIXZB010000095.1 GCA_027489915.1 Rickettsiales bacterium
GAGCACCAGGTGGGTGACTTTATCATCGCGGAAGAAGCTGTTGCCAAAATCGAACTGCACATAGTTGGTGAGCATGAGCCAGAAGCGCTCGTGTGCGGGTTTATCGAAGCCATAGGTTTTTTTGATATCGGCGAGCAGCTCGGGATCGATACCTTGCGCACCGCGATAGCTGCTTGCAGCGCCGCTTTGCAGGGCGCTTGATTGCACGGCGCCCATATCGGTGGAGGCGCCGCCTGTGCGGCCTTGGGCGCCACTTGCGGAGGTGGGGTTTTTAAGCTGCGCAACCATTTGCTCGACCGGCCCACCGGGGGCGGTTTGGATGATGGCGAAGTTGATGAGTAGGATGCCGAGGAGTGTCGGAATCATAAGCAAAATTCTGCGCGCGATATAGCCTAGCATAACGGCCTCTTCGAGGACGGCTCGAATATGGCGCATTGCGTTGTCATGTCCGTACTCGAATGCTCATGTAGCGCTGCTACACTGCGCTTCTGCGCGCGGGCATTCCTAGCACTGCATCCATATTGGAGCCGTAGTGTTTTTATGTGGTTTGGCTCGGCTTCGCCATTGCAGTATATGAAGAATGGTTTCATCATTTCATCCACCATGTTTCAATTGCGCCCACCGCATACGGTGGTTGGAATTTGGGGCGGCCGAATTTGTTCCAGTAGAGGACGCGCCAGTTGCTGATGTACCAGTGGGGGATGACGTAATTTTCCCACAGCAGCACGCGGTCCAGTGCGCGGGAGGCGGGCTGGAGTTCGACGACTGTGCGCGCTTTGGAGATACGGCTCACCAGATCATCGACGATGGGGTTTTTAATGCCGCCGATATTCTGGCCGCCCTCGATATCTGCTTGGCTGGAATGCCAATAACCAAATTGTTCGTGGCCGGGGAAATGGGTGCCGAGGTTCCACCAGATGGAGACCATATCGAAATCGAAGTGGTCGAGCCTTCGTTGGTATTGCGCGGTGTCGACATAGCGGAAGGTGGATTCGATACCTAAGCGTTTGAGATTGTATTTCATGATGGCAACCACGCGCTCGAAGGTGCGCTGGCTCATCATGAATTCGAGCGTTAAGGCCTCGCCTGTTTTGGCATTCACGCGCACGCCATCTTTCATTATCCAGCCTGCATCGTTCAGGAGCATTTGCGCCCGCTGGAGGTTGGCACGGGCGTATCCTGTGCCATCGGTTTTGGGGATGTAAACATTTTCGGTGAAGAGTTCTTCAGGCAAACATGCCTGAAGGTTTTTAGTGTTCGCTTCGCTTTCAGGGGAATTGCTCACTTGTGTTCGCTCCGCTTCCTCTGGGCTGTGCCTATTCACCTTCCCACACTGCGTGGCGCTGCGGTCGCAGCTAGTGAGGGCCTTTATTGATGCTTTGATTGCTGTGCATCTGTGGGGCTCCAGCAGTTTCAATTCTTCGCCTGTGGGGATGCCGCTTGAGGCGTAGTCGGTGTTTTGGAAGTAGGAATTGGTGCGGGTATAGGCGTTGTAGAAGAGGCGCTGGTTCATCCACTCGTAATCCATGGTGAGGGCAATGGCTTCGCGCACCCTTGTATCGGCGAATTTATCGCGCCGTGTATTGAACATGAAGCCTTGCATGCCGCGTGGAATTTTATTGGGGATGGCTACTTTGATAAGCTTTCCTTCGCGCACGGCGGGGATGTCGTAGGCGGTGGCCCAGTTGCGGGCGATGTATTCTTCGTAGTAATCGAACTGCTGTGATTTGAGCCCTTCGAGTGCGACGACATCATCGCGGTACATATCGATACGGATGGTATCGAAATGATACAAGCCGCGTTGGGTTGGCAAGTTCTGCGCCCAATAGTTTTTGACTTTTGTATAGGCGATGCTGCGCCCTGCATCGACTTTGCTGATGGCATATGGCCCACTGCCAAGGGGCGGGGTGAGGGTGGTTTTATCGAACGCGACTTTTGCATAGTAGTGCTTAGGTAGAATCGACATGCCTGCGGCGTATAATGGTAATTCGCGTGCGGGATTTTCTTTGAAGTGAAACTGCACTTTATGTGTGCCTAACGCCTCGACTTTTTCAATATCGTGATAAATGACGCGGTAGCTGGGGTGGCCTTTTTTCTTCAGGGTTTTGAAAGAAAATACCACATCTTCGGCGGTGATGGGTTTGCCATCGTGCCAGCGGGCTTTGGGGTTGAGTGTGAAGGTGATGCTGCGTTTATCGTTGGCCTTCACGTAACTGCTGGCGATGAGGGGGTAATAGGTTTGCGGTTCATCCAGTGAGGCTATCATGAGCGATTGAAATACCAGCCCGTTTATTCCTGGTGCGGCGATGCCCTTCATGATGAAGGGATTGAGCGAATCGAAATTGCCGGTGGAGGACAGTTTAAAGGTGCCGCCGCTGGGTGCGTTTGGGGTCGCATAGGCGAAGTGGGTGAAGCCTGGCTTGTATTTGGCTTCACCAAACAGAGTTAGGGCGGTTTGTGCCGCCTGTGCGCAGGGGGCCGCAAGAAGAAATGCGATAATCGATGACTGCAGAATCGATAATCGAAACCGTTTCATCATGCTTTTGGTTTGCCCCATGGGCTGGTGCCAACGGATGCGGGGTCTTTGCGCATGGTTTCGAAAATGCTTAGGGCCTGCGCTACCATGCTGCCTGCATCACCTGCATTTGAGGGAAGTAATACGGTGGTGGAGGTTTTGGCGAGGTTCGAGAACGCGCTGACATATTGTTCGGCCACGCGCAGTGCCATTGCATCGCCACCGCCTGCAAGCTGGGTGGCTTTGGCAATGAGTTCCAAGCCTTTGGCGGTTGCTTCGGCCACGGCCAGAATCGCTTCGGCTTCCCCTTTGGCGCGGTTCACTTGATCGGTGAGGGCTGCTTCGGAGTTTAGGACTACTTCTTGTTTTGCACCTTCGGCCATGTTGATTTTGGATTGGCGCAAGCCTTCGGATTGTAATATTTCGGCACGTTTTTGGCGTTCGGCGGCGACTTGCAATTCCATTGCTTTCAGCACGGTCGAAGGAGGGGTGATGTTTTTGATTTCATAGCGCATGCACTGAATTCCCCATGCTTGCGCAGCTTGGTTGATGGCGGCGACGATATTGGCGTTGAGCTGTTCGCGTTCTTCGAAGCACTGATCGAGCGAGAGTTTGCCGATTTCGGAACGCATGGTGGTTTGGGCAAGTTGCGAGACGGCATAGATAGGATCGCTGACGCCGTAGCTTGCTTGCACAGGGTCGATGATGCGCAGGTAGAGCATACCGTCCATCATCATTGTCACGTTATCGCGGGTGATGGCGGGTTGTTCTTGTACTTCGTAGGCGAATTCTTTGAGGGAATGGCGATAGGCCAAGCGCTGCACGAAGGGGATGAGGAAGTTAAGACCTGGCTCGAGCTTACGATCGAAGCGGCCGAGATGCTCGACAATCCATGCCGATTGTTGGGGTACGATTTTGACGCCTTTGATAACGCAAAGCAGGCCAATAAAACCAATAACGGCGAGGAAGAAGGGGGTCATGTGCAACTCCTGTGATGTATTGTTTTTATCTATTCCATTTTGAAGAAGGCGGGAAAGGTTTTTTGGCTAGTATCGGGCGCATGCACTGAAATGCAGTGGCGTTAGTGTATTGATGCAACGGTTAGAGCTTTTCGGATTGCATGGGGTATTTGGGGCGCGGTTTGGGGATATAGTCTTTCACCAACCAGTAGGCTGCACCCATTGCAGCGAGTGTGAAGCCGAGTATTGCGAGTTTCTTTAGCAGTGAGATATCCGCATCGGGGATGAAGAAATAGAGCATAGCGATGCCTATGAGTGCTAATAATGATGCAGATAAGGCGCCGATAAGATCGTGTGCCATGATAAGGTAATAGCGGATTAGTTCGAGGTAATAACGGGTGCGATCCATGGTATTTATACTTATTGTGGCACGGGGTTGTTTTGTTGCAGTAATGAGGAGGTTACAGTTTTTCGTATTGGGAGCGTGATTGTGATCGCTTATATGCTGTTTTTAGCTGCAAATAAATCCAATAATTACATAACGCCCAAGCGATAATGCTAGCAAAACCCATGAGATCTGATTCGGAGTAGTAACTTTTTAAAACAAAAGCGCTCCTCCAATTACTAATGGTAATACACGCCAAAATAGATATGCGTACATAGCCATATACCAAGTACAAAACAAAGAACGGTATAATGACTTTTCTTATATCTTTGTTTAGTAACTTCCTCTGGCGATTGCCTGAAGTTTTTTGTGGAGACACCTATGATTTTCCTTTTACCGTAACCACATTGCCATTCACTTCGGTGATGATGACGCTTGCGCCTTCTGTGAGGTCTGGCTCGCCTGATGCGAGCTCGGCTATCATGGTGGTGCCTGACCAGCGCACTTGCCCTTTATGGCCTTGCGTGAGCAGGCCGATGACGGTGGCTTCATCGCCTATCATGTTTTGGTAGTTGCCTGCTTTGCCGGGTGCGCCGCGGAATTGTTTGACCTTTTTCCAGAGCAGCACGGCGAGGATGGAGGAGTTGATGAAGAGTGCAGCGAATTGCATCACATAGGCATCGGAGGCGATGATGCCAAGTTCGATGAACAGGCCTGTGAGGATGGCACCAAGGCCGATGAATAATGCGCCAATGCCTGGGATGCCGAACGCTTCAAGTGCGATGAATAATGCGCCTGTGAGGAGCCAGATAACAGATAAAGCCATGATGCACCGTTATGATGAGTGATGTGATTTAAAAAATATCAGAAACCACACACTACGACAACGACCAACTTTATTGAAATGTGGCGTGTTATTTTTTATCCGCTTCCTTGGCTTCTTCCTCGGCTGCTGGGGCGGCTTTTACTGCGGGGAGTGGAAGCGGGCTGTCACTTACGCTGTTGAGGTATGCAAGGATGTTAGCGCGTTCTTGATCTTTGGGGTTGCCTGCATAGGCCATGATGGTGCCTGGGGCGAATTTACGTGGGCTCCACTGCCAGAAATTCATGGTATCCCAATCCCAGATTTTGTCTGCATGTTTTTTTAGTGCATCCGAATAGCTGAAACCTTCGTGGGCAGCGATTTTGTGGCCCATGATGCCATACAGGTTAGGGCCAACGCCGTTCGCGCCGCCTTTATCTATGCTGTGGCAGGTAGCACATTTTTTACCAAAATAGGATTTGCCTGCCTCGATATCGGCGCTGGCAAATAAGGCGGAAATATCGGCAGGGCCCGTGGCGGCTGCGGCACCTGTGGGCGCTTCTTCGGTCACTTCGATTTGATAGCCACGTTTGGCTTCGTGTTCGCTGCCTGCATGCTGAGGGCCGCCGTAATAAAGAAATTCGGAGGCGAGGCCTGCGCTCATGCCGATAACGCCTGCGAGCAGGACGGCGGCGGCAATTTTATTGATTTCCATTCCTTTATTCGACGACATAGTGCCTCGTTATGTAGTTAGACGCTTGTCAGGCAAGCGTGTGTGATGCTAATGATTCGCTCCTATAACAAGGCTCGTTTAAGAGCGCAACCATTACAAACAGAGATTCCTTGTTTGTAAGAATGACGAGAGATGCCTGTGGTAACTTCACCGCAACCGCTGATTATTATTCCCGCGCGCATGGCCAGCACGCGCCTGCCAAACAAGCCGCTTGCCGATATTGCAGGCCTGCCAATGATTGTACAGGTTCTAAAGCGTGCGCAGGAGGCGGGCATTGGCCCCGTGCTGGTGGCGTGTGACGGCGAGCAGATTGCATGTGCGGTGCGCGCAGCAGGTGGGCAAGCGGTGCTGACCGATACGGATTTGCCTTCGGGTTCGGATAGGATATGGCAGGCGTTGCAGCGGTTTGATGCGGCGGGTGCGCATGACATCATTATCAATCTGCAGGGGGATCTGCCGACGTTTGATGGGGCGCTGCTTGCGCCGATGGTAGAGGCGCTCACTCGTGACAGTGCCGTGGATATTGTGACGCTGGTGGCGCCAATTACCCGCGATGAGGAGAAAACGGCGCCGCAGGTGGTGAAGCCTGTGATTGCGTTTGATGCGAGTGGCAAGGCAGGGCGCGCGCTGTATTTCAGCCGTGCGACGGTGCCTTATGGCGAGGGTGCGCTTTACCATCATATTGGGGTGTATGCGTATCGTCGCGCGGCGCTTGCGCGGTTTGTAAGCCTGCCGCCAAGCCCGCTTGAGCTACGCGAGAAGCTGGAGCAATTGCGTGCTATTGAGGCAGGGTTGCATATGCAGTGTATTGTGGTAGACACAGTGCCGCTTGGGGTGGATACGCCTGAAGATTTGGAGCGTGCCAGAGAGGCACTGCGTGGACATTAAACGGAGAAAATTATGACCGTAACTTCGCTGCAAAAACCGTATCATGTGGTGGCTATTGGCAATGCGATTGTAGATGTGCTTTCGTTTTCAGAAGAGGCGATGGTGGAGTCGCTTGGCATTCGCAAGGGTGCGATGCAGTTGATTGATGAAGCGCGCGCTGAGGCGCTTTACGGGCAGATGGGGCCTGCGACGGAAGTATCGGGCGGGAGTGCAGCGAACACGCTTGCGGGGCTTGCATCGCTCGGTGCAAAAACGGCGTTTATCGGCAAGGTATTTAACGATGAGCTGGGCCGCATTTTTCGCCATGATATGCATGCGGTGGGGGTAGAGTTTTCGACCCCTGCGGCGGAGAAAGGCAAATCGACGGCGCGCTGTTTGATTCTGGTGACGCCTGATGGCCAGCGCACGATGAACACGTTTATTGGCGCGTGTAACGAGCTGGATAGTTCGGATATTGATGAAGCGGTGATTGCGAAGGCGCAGATTGTGTATGGCGAAGGCTATATGTGGGATCAGGAATCAGCGAAGCTGGCCTTGGAGCATGCATTTAAGCTCGCCAAAAAACATGGTGCGAAAGTGGCATTCACGCTTTCGGATGTGTTTTGTGTGGAACGTTCGCGCGAAGATTTTGTACGGTTAACCGAAACCTATTTCGATATTTTATTCTGCAATGAAGCGGA
>JAIXZB010000047.1 GCA_027489915.1 Rickettsiales bacterium
CCCGTCGAATCACGACTTCCACAGGGTCTGCAAGTTTTGCATCTGGCACTTCACTCACCACCACCACAGCAATTTCATCCGTGCCATACGATTCAAGCAGCGGCTTCAAATATTCATATTTCACTGTCAGCGCATTATCACGGTCCACAATCGCCCGTTCTTTCGGATCACCACTCGGAATAAGCAGCGCACCTTTGCCAATGCCAAACCCTGCCTCACGCCACATTTCAAAGGTGGGGTTGGTTTTCACATCCCATACCACCGGCTCCACCCCATTAAAAAACACCGGCAGCACTAAAATCGCCCGCCGTGGTTTTTCTGCCAGCAGCTTCGCATCATCCACCTGCTCCCCGTAAGCCTCACGAATGGGCGTATCCTGCACACTCACCCGCACCTTAGCATAATACACATCATTCAGCCGCGTCTCCTCAAGCACCGTTGCCCCCCGCACCAAAGGCAGCATCGAGGTGGCATCGAGCGTTTTCAAATACTCCTGCGCCTTCGCAGGGTTAAGGGTTCTCGCCACTTTTCCAATCGCCTGCGCCTTGGCAAGTGTCATCGCCCGCTCGCGCTCCGCCTCGCGCCCACCGCCGCTGGCCTGCGTCAGCACCACCACTTCATGCAATGCTGCATGGGCAGGCATACATGCACTCACCCACACCACCATCAGCAATGATTGCCAAAACCTCTTCACTCGCGTATTCCTCTTTGCAAACAACTCACATCCTACTGCAATATGACCCCTAAGAGCAACTCCATTACCCACGTCAGTGACGATGCCTATGCACAAGCAGGCGTCAGCATCGAAGCTGGCAACAGCCTTATCGAACGCATTAAGCCTGCCGCAAAAGCCACCATGCGTAAAGGCGTCATGGGCGGCCTGGGTGGCTTTGGTGCATTGTTCGATATCAAAGCGCTGGGCATGAAAGACCCTCTGCTCGTCTCCACCACCGATGGGGTAGGCACCAAACTCAAACTCGCCCAGGAAACAGGAAACCACGCCACCATCGGCATCGATCTGGTCGCCATGTGCGTCAACGACCTGATTGTGCAAGGCGCAACGCCACTTTATTTCCTCGATTACTTCGCCACCGGAAAACTGCATGTGGATGAAGCCACCACCATTATAAACAGCATCGCCGAAGGCTGTAGCCAAGCAGGCTGCGCCCTCGTTGGGGGTGAAACCGCCGAAATGCCAGGCATGTATAAAAACGGCGAATACGACCTCGCAGGCTTCGCCGTCGGCGCAGTCGAGCGCGATGCATTACTGCCAAGCAAAACTGTAAAAGCTGGCGATGTATTACTCGCCCTCGCCTCCAGCGGCATCCACAGCAACGGCTACTCCCTAGTGCGCAAAATCATCGCTGATGGGGAATTTTTACTCAATGAGCCTTGCCCGTTCGAGCATACTGCGCCCACACTTGGCGAAGCCCTCCTCACCCCCACCCGCATCTATGTCAAACCCATCCTCAAATCGCTAGCCAAACATCACATCAAAGCCATGGCGCATATCACAGGCGGTGGCATTACCGAAAACCTGCCCCGCGTCCTGCCCGAATCGCTAGCCGCCCACATTGATACCTCCGCGTGGGAACTCCCGCCCGTATTCGCATGGCTCCGCCAGAAAGCGAGCCTATCACTCCCCATCCTGCGCCGCACCTTCAATTGCGGCTTAGGTATGATTCTGATCGTCAGCGCCGAACATGCAGATGCCGCAACCGCACTGCTGCAAAAAGAAGGCGAAACCATCTACCGCATCGGCAGCCTGAAGAAGCGCGAAGACAAAGCCGTCATCTACAGCGATTCCGCCGCGTGATGCCGCGCACACGTATCGCCGTTCTCGTCTCAGGCCGTGGCAGCAACCTGCAAGCCCTCATCGATGCCGCACGCAGCGATGATTTCCCCGCCACCATCGCCCTAGTGCTCTCCAACAAACAAGACGCCTACGCGCTGAAGCGCGCAAGCGATGCGGGTATTGCAACCGAAGTAATCCTGCACACACCCTACGCAACACGCGAAGCATTCGATGCCGCCATGCACGAAACACTCCTCGCCCACCGCATTGAGTTTATTTGCTTGGCAGGCTTCATGCGCATCCTTAGCCCGTGGTTTGTGGAAGCGTGGCAGGGCCGCATGATAAATATCCACCCCTCACTCCTTCCCAAATTCAAAGGCCTCGATACCCACGCGCGCGCTATCAAAGCTGGCGAAACCGAACATGGCTGCACCATCCACTGGGTCACGCCCGAACTCGATTCCGGCGCCATCATCGCCCAAGCACGCATACCCATTCTCGAAAATGATACTGCCGAGTCCCTAGGCGCACGTGTGCTCGCAGAAGAAAACCTGCTCTACCCCACAACCCTAAAATCGCTGATGAAAAAAACTAACTAAGCGCAGGAGCACCTGCACGTGCTGGCGCAGCAGGCGGTGTCGCCTGCGAAGGAAGTGAACCTAAATTGCCATTGCTTGGCTGTGACTGCTCTGCCGTTTGCGTAATCCCCGCACCAAATAACATCGTAAGCAGCGCCATTACAATCTGCGCAAACATATCGTTCGAATTTTGCGGCTGCTGTGCATTTCCAGATCCCCCAGCACTACGTTGCGCAGGCGCAGGTGTTCTTCCACCCGTCATTACATTCCCCGTTCCTGCCGCAGCAGAGGGCGAGGTCGTTGTTGCAGGGGTAGTTGAAGGCGATGTTGTAGAAGGCGTTGCACCCGCAACCTGCGTCAGTGCTGCCGTTCCACCCGTTGGCGTACGGCGCGTACCGTCAATAGAAGAAGGGTTTTCAAAGGCCATCTGAACCCCTCGCGCAATCACCTGCGGTGTAAACGTGCGCTGCATAGGCCCCGCACCATTTTCCATAAGTCCTTTAGCCTGAATAATTTTTGCCATCAGCACAGGATCATTCAAATCGAGCCGCGAGGTGGCACTCACCCCCACATGACGCTCCATGTGTGCAATGTAGTTACCCGTATTATTTTCCGAAGGCGGCGCCCAACGATGAATCATGCCTTGCAGCGTATTGATACCATAAGCCGACTCATAGCGGTGCAGTACTTCCACCGCCGCCTGCACACCTTGCTCGGGCGTTGCAAACCGAATAAACCGTCCATCACTTCCCAACTGGCCTGGCCGATTACGATCCGCCCGCCAATCAATATTACCAATATTGTTATTGCGCTCGCCTCGCGGCGCATTCGGATTCCCAAACTGTGTATTGCCTAACGACAAATATTTACTCCCAATCTATTTAGAGAATACCACCCAACCATGACGGTTTCATGACAACACCCACAAAATAAAAAGGCCCCGCACGCATGCGAGGCCTTTGTATTAAAGAGCTAAAACTGCCTTACGCAGCGATATCTTCTGCTTTGAAAAAGAAATCGATTTCGATTTTCGCATTCTCCAAACTATCCGAACCATGCACCGTGTTGCGCTCGATAGACTCTGCAAATTCCTTACGAATGGTGCCAGGTTCAGCATTTGCTGGGTTGGTTGCACCCATCAATTCACGGTTTTTGGCCACGGCATCTTCACGCTCCAGCACCTGCACCACCACAGGGCCCGAAATCATGTAATCTACCAGTTCGCCATAAAATGGGCGCTCTTTATGCACTGCATAAAACTGCTCTGCCTGCGCGCGCGAAAGGCGCAAGCGGCGCTGGCCAATAATGCGAAAGCCCGCTTCTTCAAACATCGCATTTACTTTACCCGTCAAGTTACGAGCCGTTGCATCAGGTTTCAAAATCGAAAGGGTACGTTCGAGCGCCATAGCGTTCTCCTACATATAAGTTAAATCGGGGCTGTATGTAGCAGGATTTGCCCCCCTCGCAAGCATTTTTTGTTTCGCACAAAACCCTTCCCTTTCGCACAACCCCCTGCTAGCTTCGCTCTCAATCAACAACGTTACAAAAAATGAACTCTCGGCTCGTATCCTTCATTCTATTAGCAGCACTCTGCGCCTGCGACACCACCGCGTCGCTCGTGCAACTGCGCCATGCGCCCGTTGCCCCCACACCTTATACCGCCGCCCTCGCCGATGGCTACCGCGCCTACGCCGAAGACCAGCTCGCACGCTACGATTGGTGGTCATCCAAATTCTTTGCCGATAAAGGCCTCACCATTGCAAATGGGTTCGAAGCCGCACCCGAAGACCCCAAACAGTGGGATATCAGCGCAGGCGAGCTTCCCGAGCTGATAAAAGCCCGCAAAGCCCTGCTCGAAGCGGTGAACGACACCACCAAAACCACTAAACCCAAAACCGCCGCAAATGCTGTGGTCGCCTATGATTGCTGGGTCGAAAACATGGATGATGGCTGGCAAAACCCCAAAATCGAACAGTGCCGTGATCAACTCTTCACAGCACTCGGAAAATTAGCTGCCCCAGCGGCTTCTGTCGAAACAAGCGCACCCCTCATCAGCTCCTCGCTCGTGCTCTATTTTCCCTTCGATAGCATCCATCTGGAAGGCGCATTCCTTAAGCAAATGCAGTCACTTATCGAAAGCTTGAAAGCCAATCCCAAATCCCAACTCGTCATTAACGGCCATGCCGACCGCGCAGGCGATGATACCTACAACCTAGAACTTTCCGCCAAACGTGCCGAATATATCGAGTCCCTGCTCGTGGCAGCAGGACTCTCCAAAAACCGCATCACCTACTATGCCTTCGGCGAAACCGATCCCGCCATCACAACCCCCGACAACACCCGCGAACCCGCCAACCGCCGTGTAGAAATATTCTTAGAATAAAGAAATTATACTAATTCCACAGAACCAAATTACGAAGAGTGCACCAGATGCTAGGAGTGCCTGCCATTTTTAGGCGGCTGAGTGTAGCAGCGCTACATGATGACGCATAAAAAGGGACACGACGCCGCAGATGGTGTGCTATGCGTAATTGTGCATAGCTCAGCCGTAAGCCATGCGCCTGTCACACAATCTTCATCCTTCTCCATTAGTTAGCACGGCCCATATCGGCTATACTGACCGTAACAATGCAGGCAAGCATCGCACATACTGGCACCCCGCCAGAGAACACCTCCGCCGAGGCCACACCTCAGGCGGCCACAAACGTAATGCCCGCAGCACCCAATCCGCCACACGCCACCTCAGGTTCCAACCTCGCCCCCACCTCCGAATTCGCGCGCTATGTACTGCTCGCACTACCCGCCCGCTACACCATTCGCGGCCTGTTCGGCAAAGAACACCCAGGCATTCTCTACACCAACACCGGCATCGGTATTGGCTCTGCCGTGCTCAGCACCACCTACAGCAACATGGTAAAATCCGATATCATGAACCTGTTTTCCGAAGCCGTCGGATTCGAGCATAATAAACCCCACGCCAGCATCACCATGAAGGATTTGCGGCAAAGCGAAAACCGCATTGTCGCCAAAACGCTCGAGAATTGGAACGCCAAAACCACCACGCGCCTTCTCACCGATGCATTGTTTTTCGTCGCACCCTTGCTCAATCTGTTTCCCAAACTACGTCCATTCCTGCAGGCAGAAAACCGCATCGAACGCATGGGCGATTTCGCCCTCGGCGTCAAAGGCGTGCAGCTCTTTGCCGAAACATGGAAGCGCCAACCCACATTATTCGAACATATCACCGCGCTGGTGAACAATAAAATCAATCCCAAAAACGGGCTAGGTCAGGCCATCACGGTCGGCGAGGTATTCGATTTATACCAGCATTACCATTTCCAGTTTAACCCACAAAAAGCATTCACCAATGTGTTCGATAACGACACGGGCGAAACCCATACATGGTCAGGTGGCAAACCCGTATTCGACCGCATGACCGAACTGCTCAACCTCACCTAT
Source organism: Rickettsiales bacterium (assembly GCA_027489915.1). Lineage (GTDB taxonomy): Bacteria > Pseudomonadota > Alphaproteobacteria > Rickettsiales > UBA3002 > JAIXZB01. The sequence continues at coordinate 5,833 of JAIXZB010000047.1, forward strand.
TCCTACAAACACGCAACCAGTCTGGATCCCAAAACAGGCGAGCCAATACGCGCAGCCAATTTCACCCTGCCCAAATTCATCTACCTGCTCGGCAACGACATGATAGACCCCGCCAAGCCCGAACAAACCCTCATGTATATCGAACTTGCAAGCACCCACGGCATGGAAGCCGTAAAATCAGCCCGTCAACTGCTCGCACAAGGCCAAACCATCGCACAAATAACCGAACGCTTCCCCGTCACCATCAACACCACCCGCTCCACACCCGAAACGCTGGCACCCACCACCAGCAAAAAAGGTACCAAACCCATCGCCGAAGAGGTGCCCCCAAGCGTACTCGAACCCATAGAGCGCAGCTCCACAGGCACCTTAGTGAGCAACGAGCAGTCACGGGCACTCGCTTAATACAAGCCCATACCCCTAGCGTGTAATCCGAATCTTCTTAATCCGCGTCACAATCTCGCGGAATGCAGTTTGTAGCGATGCTGCATCGGGCGCGTAGAAATAATAATCAGGCCCACTTGCACAATCGCGCACTATTTGCGCATTTTGCGCCGTGCTGCTGAAGGCAATGCCATACACCAGCACCCCGCGCGCTTTGATTCTGTCGCACGCATCCCTCGCCGGCACATCGGCAACAGGCGAACCACTGCCCTCCAAACACCCTGCAACATCTGCGGGGTCATAACAGTAATTGCGGTTGCGATAGGTATTATTCAACCCATCGGTCATATACACCACCGCCCGCACCACATTAGGCCGCGCCGATGCAAGCAGCGACTCCGCACGCTCCAACCCCTCCGCACCATTGGTCGCACCGCGTGGGGTATATATAGTCACCGCATCCCGCAGCGCAGGGCATGAAGCACTCAGCGCCAACGAACGCGTCACATCTGTACAACTATTCGCACCTGAGCAATCCGTTGTATACTCTACCCAACCTACACGGCTTCCACGCGCAGGTACATTGCAGATAATTTCATCAATCAGCGTGTTCGCTGCACGTTTGGCTTCAACAATCCGTTGCGTGCCACCAGGTAAAAGGTCATACATTGAGGTACTCGAATCCATCACCATCACCACATCACGAATCTCGCTGCTCACGCTGTTGGTGTTGCGCACCTCCGAAATCGCCCGCGTCTTAATCTGCTGTTGCCCCAAAATCGGCACAATATCCGCCTTGCGCGTGCGCAGGTTCGTATCCACCAGCACCGAGTCATTGGCCGACGTAATCCCCACATTCGCCGCCGTCAAATCCGTACCCAAATACCTGTCAGGATGATTCAGCGCAAAATACCTGCGCGCAATCGCGGTGCGCTGCGCATCTGTCACTCCATCCGCAATCGACCCTGCCAGTGCCGCCGCATCTGCCGCGTTCTGCATCCGTGTGCGAATAATCGTTTGCGTGCCAAGGTCAATCCCCACCCCAATCACGCCAAACAATACCACCATCGCAAGCCCAACAAAAATCAGCACGCTTCCACGCGTATCACGTGCAAAACTCCGCAGCATTCGCACCATAGTTTTAACTCCTAACTACAAAACCCACCACGGGCCTTGGTATTCTGATAGCTGGGTGCGGGTGCAGAAAATACCGCATCCCCCGCTATCGCTTCAATATCTCCCGCACGTGGGCGCAAAAACGCGCGGCTGGTCAGTGTGCGGCGCTGAATAAACGGCACGTCACGCAGCAACCCAAACAACGGTTCATATTCATAAAATACTTCCACCAGCACCACATTCTCACCACACCCAAACGTGCCATAACCCGCCAGTGCATTTTGCGTTTGCACATCACCAAACACAACGCGCTGCATCGCAACGCTTGCAGGCCACACCACATTGCCGCCCAGCGCACCGATCGTGCTATTACTGTTTGCAGGGTTCACCCCAAACACCCGCCCCTTCGCCCATAGCAATAAAGGCGCATTCACGGGCTGCGGCGTCACACTCCCCGCCGCAAATTGGCGGTTCGCATAGGTAAATCCACTCACCACCACTTTCGTTCCCACCCGCGTTGAACTCGGCACCATCGTATCAAGCCGCGCAATCACTGCATCCACTTGGCCCACATCTACCGTGAAATAACTGGGCTGCCCCACAGGCCGCTGTTCCCCACGCGCAAGCTGCGTGATGATATTGCCTATCATAAACGAGGCCTTATCCACCTTAATCCGCGTAATCTGCAACGCCGAAAATTCAATGATACCAAACGTCAGCGTCAGCAGCACAGGAAACACCAACAAAAACTCAAACACCGTCGTCCCCGATGAACAACACACAAAAGAACGCAACATCCCGCCATTTGAATTGTTTTGGGATGAGTGCAAGGAGTGCGCACGCGCAGTGAGGGAGTGTAGCAGCGCTAGCGAAGCCGTGCAGCAAACAGTGCGGGGCACTGTTTGTAGGTGTAGCCCGAAGCGAGCATGCACACGACACAGCAATCGCCCAAAAGAATACAAATTAAAAGGGTTCATTTTTGATTACCGCTGAGGAACGTATTATGTAAGTACCGTAAAGTGTTGATTGCTCCACCACATCCCGCGTGCCAAAGAACCGTCCGATGATGGGCGTAAAAAAGCTCCATGGCAGCGCGACATTTATCTCCACCAGATCTCCCCCCGCTCCGAAATTCGATGGCATGTTGCCTGTATCGTAAACACCGTTGCCATTAGTGTCCTCAAACGGTGTCCCAAGCGGGCAGTTCGGCCCAAAACGAGGCGGCGCGGTCAAACATAATTCAGGTGCGACGTAACTGCTCGGGCCCGTATTCACCACATCACTCGAAATAACCACGTTGCTGCCGTTAATCAGCTCCGCCGTCTGGCGCGTAAGCTCCGCCTTGATATAACTCACACGATCGGGAAAGCCACCCGCACTTCCTACAATATTCGTGCGCGCCACATTCGCAACCGCCGCTTCCACGGCAATCTGCGTGTAAAGCACTAACCCCATTTCAATAATCGCCATCACAAAGAAAAACAGCACTGGCGCCACCAGCGCAAATTCAATCGCACTCGCTCCCGTTTTGCACCGCAAAAATTTCTGTATCGCAACTTGCATCATATCCTACGTCTTAGCACGATGCACACATCATGCCAATGCAAAGCATTACAAGTGATGCAAAGTAATGCCCCCTAAATAAAACAGCGTTTTGCAGAGTAGGTCGAATACTAGGAGAGTTCTGTGCGAGGGCACCGCAGTGTAGCAGCGCTACATAAGGGGTCATCGCAGAGGTTCCGACGACGTAGGCGATCCGCTATGCAAAACGCCCGCCCGAGCGTGGTAGGTATTCGTCTTTATGGATATACGCATTCAAAAGCAACCCACACGCCGCCATCGTCGCAATCAGGAAACTCCCACCATACGATAA
>JAIXZB010000107.1 GCA_027489915.1 Rickettsiales bacterium
AAAAGCCCCATGATGAGCAAAGCGCCGCCGAAGCATTCTACACCTGATGCGAAGGGGGTGAGGATTTCTGGATAAGGAATTCCCCAGCTTGTGAAGGCTTCGATCATATCGGGTAGGTGGTTTAGTTTATACCAGCCTGTGAGCATGAACACATAGCCTACAGTGATACGGGCGGCGAGTGGAGCAGTCCAAGTGAAATAGGTGGAGAGTTTTTCTGGCAGTACGATGAGAAGTGTCAGAATTTCTTTTGCAACGCTTTTGGTGCAGATATGTGTGGATGGGGTGTTCATGCGAGGGTCCTTTCAGGTGTGTCTGCTATGTATTCGTGGTGGGCGAGTAAACCGTTACGTATCCAACGCGAAAAATATTCGGAAAGATGTGTAAGCAGTGCATCTTCGGGGAGCTGTAATTCGGTTTGGATTGTGGTGAGGGCTTCTCCTATGGGAGTGCTGCGAAATAATCGTTGCAGCAGATGGTACTCGATTTCATCGATATCCATGCGCCAGACGGTATCTTCGTGACGGAACACGCAGAGATAGGTTTTTTCTTTTTTGGGAGATGGAATCGGGCGTTCCTCGAGTGCGGCGATGTAGTAATCATTCACTGGATACTCGAAGTTCAGTAGTTGTAATGCTGCGCGCGGGTGCAGTGTGTGCTGCATGAGGGACTCTGCATCCATTCCTTCAAGGTGGGTGGGAAGTAGCGCTTCGGTTTCTTCGGCATCGGCGAGTTGTGTGATGGCATTTTCAAGCACAGCAAGTTCATAGGCGAATGAATCCGATGGCATATGTTGTTTTATGAAATCTGGAAAATGTGCAGCAAAGCGACCGATGTTGAAATGGTCGGAATGGATGGTATCTACGAAATCCGTGAGCAGGGTTTTGAATGCAGCGTTACCTAGGTAATGATTTAGTATTGGAAAATCTTCGGCGGTCACGTCGTAGAGTCTGAAGCGGTAGGCGTTGATGTAGACGGCCAACTGATCGGAGGGAGCAAAATTTTCTTTGCTGCGTATCCAGTTTTCGGGAGTGCTATTGAAGCGGTTGCCTTGCAATATCGCATGTTGCATGTGGGATTGGGTATCGCGAAGCGGCGTGATGACCGTGCTGCTTTGGCTTTGGGTGGATGCTGCAAGCGATGCGAGAGGACCTTGCACGTGTGCATGCTGTGCTGCATCTTTTGCTTTTTCTAGTTCTGCATACAGTACTGAGAATTCGGGGATGTTATCATCCCACTCTATCATGGTGTTTGGAGTGCGGCCTGCTTTGTGAATGACGTATTTATAAAGCGCCCACACTTCGTCTATGACGTGATCATCGTGGGTATCGATGATGTGTGTGCCCATGTTGCTATGCCCTGAGAGGTGGATTTGTATTACTTTATCCAGTGGCAATGTATCGAGGTAGCGTTGCGCATCGAGCCTGTGATTGTAGCAGCTTACATAGACGTTGTTGACATCGAGTAGTAGGTTGCAACCTGAATCTTCGGCCATACGGGTAATGAATTCGGCTTCGGGAATGTGCGAGGAGGTGAATTCCAGATAGGTTGAGGGGTTTTCGAGTGCGATGGGGCGTTCCAGAAAATCCTGCACCTGTTTGATGCGCTCTACTATATGTTTCAGTGCTTCTTCTGTGTAGGGCACGGGAAGCAGATCGTGGGTGTTTTTGTGCGCGATACCCGTCCAGCATAAGTGATCGGAAATCCATGCAGGCTGTATTTCATCGGCGAGTGTTTTGAGTTTTTTCAGGTATTCGGAATTGAGGGTATCGACAGTGCCAATTGAGAGCGCCACGCCATGCATGACAATGGGATAGTCTTGCCTGATGCGGTCAAGGTTGCGGCGCGCTTTGCCGCCTGTATCCATGAAATTTTCCGAGATGATTTCGAACCAGTCTATTTGCGGAGTGTGCTCGAATATATGCGCATAATGGGGGATACGTAGGCCTAGCCCGAAGCCAAGTTGCGGAAGATTATGCGATGTGATTGACATAGTGTGGCCTTAAAAAAACGGGGGCACGGAGGCCCCCGTTTTCGTGATGTGAGTATTATTATTTATTGGTTGCGCAGCTGCCGTGGCCTTTGCACGCGTTCTTGCCATCGGCGCCATTGCCTTTGCATGAGTTCTGGCCTTTGCATGCATGCTTGTCTTTAGCTTGTGTGGTACCCGAGGTTTTTGAGGTTTTGAAATGATCGTTTGCATGAGCGATGTTTGCGGTCATGAAACCAGCGCTGAGCAGACCAGCGAGTGCAGCGGTAGCAAGTTTTGTGTTGATAGACATAGGTATCTCCTTTGGTTGAGTTGTTTTCTGTAGCGAGCTGGTGTGAGCATTTTTGTATGTTGCTGCGCCAGTGTTACACTCAGTATTCGCAGGGAGATCCGGAATGGTTACAGGGGGAATGAGATTTTTTTAATAAAATGAAAAATACTGCTTACGCCTTATTACCACTTAAGGAGTTGTTTGCCGAGGACGGCCCCGAGTGCTGCGAAAAGCAGTGTTGGAATATAATGCCAATATGCTAGATGCATGATGGAATCATTGGATTCGGCCAGACGCAGGGTGAGGCCACCGATGGCACTTGCGCACAGCACGGCAAAGATGCCTGCTTGAAATTGTCTGATAGATGCACCTTTGCGCATGATGGAAAATAATAGTGCGGAGGGTATGAGTGCTACGGATGCGATGCATATTGCGCATTCCATCGCGTGAGAGCCTGGGGGGGCGATGACCATGCGGGGATCAATGGGCAAAAATAATTGCACGGCTAAGAGGATACATAACAAGACAAACACCCCATATGGCAGTGCCAGATGTTCGGGTTTTTGATAGGCATCGGGATACATGGATAATATTGAGGCCTGAATGGTGGTTATTAGTAGTGCGATGAGTAGCAGAATTTCGAGCAGGAAAAAGGGGCGGGTGAGCTGCATGCCAAGATCGGGACGAAGGCCTAAGAATAGTTGGATTCCTACACTGTAGATAGCGAGCACGGCAATAATACGCACCGCCCAATAGCGTGGGGTGCGTGCAGGCTTTGATAACGCTGCTTCGCTGCTTAACTGGCTTATAAGTGTTTCGGTATCTTTCATGTTCCAAATTTCATTCTGATTTTTTTAATGGCTCGGTGCGCTGCTACTTTCACGGCTGATTCATTCATGTTCATCTGTAGCCCTACTTCTTTGGCCGTATATCCTTCGACATGCATTAAGGTTAAAATACGCTTTTGCTGTTCTGGCACGTCTTCGAGCCATTCATCTATAGATTCGTTACTTGATGCATCTTCGGTTACATCGGGTAGTATTTCTTCTAATTCGCTGATGTCGACGGTCTTATCCTGACGCTGTGTGTAGTATTTGCGTAGGTTATCGGTGATGCGGAACTGTGCGATTGAGGCAATCCACGGCATTATTGGGCGTGAGCCATCATAGGTATGGCGCGCTTTATGGATAGAAATTAATATTTCTTGTGCAACGTCTTCCACATCGGAAGCGGGAATACGGCGGGCGGTGATGCGTTTTAGTATGGGTGTGATGGTAGTGAGAAACTGCGCATAATCGGCCTGATTGCCGCCGAGGCCTGAGAGAAACATGGCCGTTAATGCGCTGTATTTATCGGACGGTGTAACCATGGGAACCTGTGGTGCGAATACTAAGTGACACTACACATTATGCAGGGAGCTGCCAATGCCAAAGAAAAACAATATAAAGCAGTTGGTTAATCGGAGATATTTCGGGTTGGCAGCCCTTGGGATGATTGCCGCTAGTCTATGTACGGTTGCACGTGTTGTTGCATCGGGGCAATTTTAGTAGGTGTTTATTCAGCTTATTTTCAGCGTATGATTTTAAAATACTATTTCGCTTGAGAGGCCAAATATTTCCATGAGGTAAGGATCGATGCTTACCAAGCCGCGCATGTTTTCGTTGGTGTTTTCAGCTGATTCATTTTCTTCAGTATTTGGCGTTTCGATGCTTTGTGTCGTGGTGGTGGTTTGGGTGGGTGAGGATTGTGTGTTGATCGCAATTTGTGATTCTTTCTCAACGGTTGATGGAAGTGCGATAGCGGTTTGCGGAAGTGCTGGAGTAGGTGCAGGTGGTGGTGTAGGCGCATCCGTTTGCGCTATGATGCTCAGGTTGCCCTTAGGATTACGTTCTCTGAATTGGTAATTGGCTGCGGAAATTCCATTTACATTAAGGCTAATCGCATAGGTGCCCGCAGCGAGTGTGGTTGGTTGCAGTGGCGACGACACGGATGCATCTCCTGTAATACCTGCAGTGAATTCGTTTTCACCTCCTCTGAACCCAGCCATTTCATAGGCAAAACTGTAATTAGGAAGCGATCCTTGGGTTATGCTGAGGTCGTTTGCATAGACATCTATGAAAGCTTTTGTGATGTTAGCGGTGAGGCCTGTGGGGTTGGTGACTGTGTAGTTGCCACTATCGGCACCGTTGATGCTGACACCTGCAACAGTAACGGCTTTGCCAGTGCCTACATTTTTATCGGTGAAGTTACCTGTGCCGCCTGTG
>JAIXZB010000160.1 GCA_027489915.1 Rickettsiales bacterium
CGCCACGGTCTGTGCTTAAGCACAGAGGCCACAAGGCGGTTCTGCCAAAAACCCTTGCAAACCCACTAAAGCAGGCATAGAACGCGCTCATGGGCGTGCGTGGGCGCGCTGTCACGTTGAGCATGATTTATGGCATCTGAAGCATTCGACACTTCTTATCTTTTTGGCGCAAATTCGACGTTTATCGAAGAACTCTATGCGCGCTATACCCAAAACCCCGCATCGGTGGATGCAAGCTGGCAGAGCTTTTTTGCCCAGCTGAATGACCCTGTGGCGCATGCGCCCTCATGGGCGGTGCAGGTGCCCGCCGTTATTGGCCAGCCCGATCCCGATGCTCCCGCAGCCAAGCCTGTGGATGCAAAAGGTGCTGCTACTAAGCCTGCTATGGATGAAAAATCACTCCATGCCGCTGCGCTCGATACACGCCGTGCGTTTCAGCTTATTCATGCGTATCGTGTGCGCGGCCATCTTGAGTCTAATCTCGATCCGCTTGGCTTAGAGAAACGCCCCCCTTACCCTGATTTGCAGCCTGAATCGTATGGCTTCACCGCAGCCGATTATACGCGCTCTATTTATTTGGGCGGCGCGATGGGCATGGAGACCGCAACGCTTGGCGATTTGATGGCGAATTTGCGCGCCACCTATTCGGGCACGATGGGGTTTGAATACATGCATATCCAAGATGCCGATCAGCGCAACTGGGTACAGATGCGTATCGAAGCCATGCGCGGCAATCCCCGCATGAGCGCAGATGAGAAAAAACGCATTCTGAAATCGCTGCTAGAGGTCGATGGGTTTGAGGAGTTCGTCCAGCTTAAATACACGGGCATGAAGCGCTTTTCCATTCAGGGTGGCGATGCCATGGTGCCGGGCTTGGAAGCGATTTTAGAGGCCGCATCCAACAATGGTGTCGAAGAAATCGTCATCGGTATGCCGCACCGTGGCCGCATGAACGTGCTCACCAACATCATGGGCAAGCCCTATTCGGAGTTACTTTCGATTTTCAACGGTAACCTTGATTTCCCTGAATCGCTCAATTCTTCAGGCGATGTGAAATACCATCTCGGTGCGTCGCATGATCGCACCATGCCAAACGGCAAGAACATGCATTTGTCGCTCACCGCCAACCCCTCGCACCTTGAGGCGGTCAATCCCGTAGTGTGTGGCAAGGTGCGTGCGAAGCAAGACCAGTATAGTGACATGGAGCGCAGCAAAGTCATGGCGCTTACCCTGCACGGGGATGCTGCGTTTTCTGGTCAGGGCTTGGTTGCAGAAACGCTCGCCTTTGCCGATTTGCGTGGCTACCGCACAGGCGGCACCATCCATGTGATTGTGAACAATCAAATTGGTTTCACCACCGCACCGAAATATTCGCGCTTCACGCCGTATCCATCCGATGTGGCGAAGGGCATTCAGGCACCGATTTTCCACGTGAATGGCGATGATCCCGAAGCGGTGGTCGCAGTGTGCAAAATGGCGACCGAATTCCGCCAGACCTTTAAGCGCGATGTGGTCGTTGATATTATGTGCTACCGCAAATACGGCCATAACGAAGGCGATGAGCCGATGTTCACCCAGCCGATTATGTATAAAACCATCTCCGCCAAAACACCGCCTGCGCGCTTGTATGCGCAGAAGCTCGTGGCTGACGGCGTGATGAGTGAAGCGGAAGTGGGCACCATGATGGAAGAGCTCAACCAGCATTTTCAGCGCGAATACGATGCGGGTAAAGAGTTCAAGCCCAACAAAGCCAACTGGCTCGAGGGCAAATGGTCGGGCTTTACGCAGCCTAGCACCTTACTCGGGCAAGAGCCCGAAACGGGCGTGGACACAGCAACGCTCAAAAAACTGGGCGCAGCCTTGTGCAAAAACCCCGAGAATTTTGCTCTTAACCGCAAGGTTGAGCGCATCATGAAAACCAAAGCCGAAGCGATTGAAGCGGGCGAGGGTCTTGATTGGTCGGCAGGTGAGGCGCTAGGGTTTGCAAGCTTGCTTGCGGAAGGCCACCCTGTACGTATCACAGGTCAGGATTCGGGCCGTGGCACCTTCTCGCACCGCCATTCGGTACTGGTCGATCAGGAAAATGAATCGCGCTATGTGCCGCTGAATAATCTTGGCACACAGCAAGCGCGCTACGAAGTGCATGATTCTAACTTGAGCGAATTTGCGGTGCTTGGGTTTGAGTATGGCTATTCGCTGGCCGAGCCGAATGCGCTATCGTTATGGGAAGCACAGTTCGGTGATTTCGCTAACGGCGCGCAGGTGATTATCGATCAATTCATTACTTCGGGTGAAATCAAATGGTTGCGTATGTCAGGCTTGGTAATGCTGTTGCCGCACGGCTATGAAGGTCAAGGGCCCGAGCATTCGAGCGCGCGACTCGAGCGTTTCTTGCAGATGTGCGGCGAAGATAATATGCGGGTAGTGAATTGTACGACACCTGCGAACTTCTTCCACGCGCTGCGTCGTCAGTTGGCAGGCAAATCACGCAAGCCACTGATTGTAATGACGCCAAAATCCTTGCTGCGTCACAAGCTTGCCACCTCAAGCTTGGCGGATATGGGCAAGGGCACTCGCTTCAAACGTGTGATTCCTGAAATCGATACACTTGCTTCTGATGCAAAAGTATCGCGCCTGATTTTATGCTCGGGGAAAGTCTATTACGATTTGCTCGAGGCGCGGCGTGAAAAAGCCATTAAAGATGTGGCACTGGTGCGTGTAGAGCAATACTACCCCTACCCGGCTGAAGAAGTGCTGGCCGAGCTCAAGCGCTACAGCAACGCTGAAGTGGTGTGGGCGCAGGAAGAGCCAGAGAATATGGGCGCATGGCGTTTTGTTGGCCCGCGTATCGGCGATTTGCTCGATAAGCTTGGTCGCAGCAACGTGCGTATCCGCTATGTGGGTCGCAAGGAAGCGGCGTCTCCTGCTGCGGGTTATATGAAGCTGCACACGCGTGAGCTTGCGCAGCTTATTGAAGATGCGTTTGCGCAAGGAGCGCAAATGGAAAAAGAACGTAAGAAAGCATAAAAGGAAAAGTTATGGCACTCGATATTATTGTTCCTACACTCGGCGAATCCGTTACCGAAGCTACCGTTGCAAAATGGTTCAAAAAGGTTGGCGATGCGGTGAAAGCCGATGAGCCTTTGTGCGAGCTTGAGACCGATAAAGTCACTGTGGAAGTGAATGCGTCTGCTGCTGGAATGCTGTCGGAAATTCTGGTCAAAGAAGGTGCGAGTGTAGAAACAGGCGCATTGCTTGGTAAAATAGAAGCAGGTGCTGCAGGCAAAGCCGCCTCTCCTGCTGCTGCGCCAGTTGCCCCAGCGGCGGCTCCTGTAGCTACCCCAGCTCCAGCGCCCGCTAAAGTGGATGCCCCTGCGGCAAGCAGTGGGCCTGCTGTAGCTAAAATGCTGGCGGAAAATCCGCAGGTGAATCCTGCAGCGGTCGCTGCCACAGGTAAAGATGGCCGCCTGAAAAAAGGCGATGTGATTGCAGCGCTTGCGGGAGATGGTATGGGCACAAGCCCTGCCGCAGGTAGTCGCGAAGAGCGCGTGAAAATGAGTAAGCTGCGCCAAACGATTGCGAAGCGCTTGAAGGAATCGCAAAACACTGCAGCGATTCTCACCACCTTCAACGAAATCGATATCAGCAATGTCATTGGCTTGCGTAACGAATACAAAGACGAGTTCGAGAAAAAGCATGGCATTAAGCTTGGCTTCATGGGCTTCTTTGTGAAAGCGGCGGTGAATGCGCTCAAGCAGGTGCCTGCTGTGAATGCGGAAATCGCAGGCGATGAAATCATCTATAAAAACTACTACGATATCGGCGTTGCCGTTGGCGGCCCTAACGGCTTGGTCGTTCCCGTGATTCGTGATTGCGATAAGAAATCTCTTGCACAGATTGAATCCGATATTGCGGCTGCTGCAGTTAAAGCACGTAACGGCACCCTTAGCATGGCGGATATGACAGGAGGCACCTTCACCGTGTCCAACGGTGGTGTGTATGGTTCGCTCATGAGTACGCCTATCATCAACCCGCCACAGGTCGGCATTATGGGCATGCATAAAACCGAAGAGCGCCCCATTGCCGTGAATGGACAGGTCGTCATTCGTCCGATGATGTATGTCGCGCTTTCTTACGATCACCGCATCATCGATGGTTCCGAATCGGTGACGTTCCTGGTGAAAGTGAAGCAAGCGATAGAAGATCCACGCCGCTTGCTGCTTGGATTATAGTCATGATGTCACGTACCCTTGCGCTTCTTGCTTGCATGCTAACGGCATCTGCGGCTCAGGCAGCAGCACCCGTTGCTAAGCCTGCTGCTCCCCAAGTATCGATAGCAGAAGAAGCCGTTACTATTTTTCGCCGCGTCTGTGTGGAAACAGGGGGTGATGCTGCTAAAACCGAAGTAGTGCTCAAGCCGTTTATCGAGGGCGGGATTGGCACAAAAGTGCCTGCCGATAAGGCAAAGGAATTCACCCGTCATGATTCCAAAGCGACATGGATTTTGGTAAGCCCCTCCAGCAAACAGAAGCTTATGGTGGATTACGATATGCAGAATGTATGCTCGGTACATGTGAACCGCGCGCCAGCATCTGAAATCCGCGCTGCTTTCAAAAAAGTAGTGGGGTTCACCGCAGCAGCACTTAAGGGCAAGGTGGCGATGAAAACCGAACCTAAAACCATCAACGGCAATGCGCTTGAGATTGATTTGTATGAAATCATCCCTGCAAATAAAGGCCCACGTACCTCGCTTTCGATGGCATCGAGCGATAAGCCTGTGGGCGATACCCAGCATTACATGACTTACGCTACGCTGAAGGCGAAAAAATAAGGGAGACAAAGTATGAGCGAGCAATTTGATGTTATCATTATTGGTGGCGGCCCAGGTGGCTATGTGGGTGCAATTCGTGCAGCCCAGTTGGGCATGAAAGTGGCCTGCGTAGAAAAACGCGGCACGCTTGGTGGCACCTGCCTTAATGTGGGGTGTATTCCATCGAAGGCGCTGCTTGAATCCTCCGAGAAATTTGAAGATGCCAGCCACAGTTTCGCGCTTCACGGGATTGACGCAAAAGTGTCGCTGAATCTCAAAAACATGATGAAGCGCAAGGACGAAGTCGTTGATGGTCTCACCAAGGGGATTGAGGGATTATTCAAGAAAAACAAAATCACCTACATCAAGGGTCACGGCACCATAACAGGTGCGAATGAGGTGAGTGTGGATGGCGTGAAATACGCCACCAAAAACATCATCATCGCCACAGGTTCAGAAGTGGCGCCGCTACCAAATGTGACGATTGACGAGAAGCAGATTGTATCCTCCACAGGCGCACTTGCGCTTGCATCGGTGCCCAAGAAAATGGTGGTGATTGGTGGTGGGTATATCGGGCTAGAGCTAGGCTCTGTTTGGCGTCGTTTAGGGGCCGAAGTGCAGGTCGTTGAGTATCTAGATCGCATCACCCCGGGGATGGACGCAGAAGTAGCCAAGCAGTTCCAAAAAACACTCGAGAAGCAAGGCATCACCTTCACCCTTTCTTCCAAAGTAACGGGTGCAAAAACGGGCAAGCAGGTCGAGCTTACGGTGGAGCCTGCCGCAGGCGGTGCCGCCCAAACCATCAAAGCCGATGTGGTGCTGGTTGCAGTGGGACGTAGGCCGTTCACTCAGTCGCTGGGTTTAGAGAATGTCGGCGTGAAAACCGATGCACGTGGTTTTATTGAAGTGAACGGGCATCTGCAAACGAACGTGCCAAATATCTATGCGATAGGGGACGTGATTTTAGGCCCCATGCTCGCACACAAAGCCGAAGAAGAAGGCGTGGTGGTGGCCGAGTTCATCGCTGGGCAAAAACCGCACATCAATTACAACCTCATTCCGGGCGTGGTCTATACATGGCCAGAGGTGGCAAGTGTCGGCAAAACCGAAGAGCAGCTTAAGGCTTCGGGGGCGACGTATAAGGTCGGAAAATTCCCGTTTCTTGCCAATTCGCGTGGGCGCTCTAGTGGACAGACCGATGGGTTTGTGAAGATACTCGCCGATAGCGTTACCGATGAGGTATATGGCGTGCATATTATTGGCCCACACGCCGGCACGATTATTCATGAAGCCTGCGTGGCCATGGAGTTTGGCGCATCCAGCGAAGATATCGCTCGCACCTGCCATGCGCACCCCACGCTGAATGAAGCGGTGAAGGAAGCTGCGCTCGCTGTCGCAGGTCGCGCGATTCACATGTAGTTAGCGGGAAATAGCCGCACCATTGCGGCCAGCTGCAAACGCTTTAGAGGCGACGGTTTCGGGATTTTTTTCACCCGCACTCACCGCTGCTTCATAATGCATGCGCAATTGCCCGTATGTATGGTCATCTGCAGCCAATATGCGCCCGTGATGCACTGTATCACCTGCATTATGCAGGACTGTGCGTATGTCCTTGTCACTATCGCTTATGGTTCCCGTCATGAGCGTTTGTTTCATGGCATCCACCTGATGCATGTAGCGCTGATTGATGGCGAGGGTAGAGGCTAAATGCGGGAGCCCTTCGTTGATTACAATATTCTGTAATACGTCAAATCCGAGTGCCCCATATCCTTTTCCATTGTCTGCGCGGTCGGGGAAGGCTCTGCCTGTTTTTGCCTCCATCGCGAGCTCGAAGGCGTAGCGATATTCAAGGGCCAGTGTTTGCATCATGTGCGAACCCCCATGTTTTGCATTCAGTGCGCTCAGGTTGGTTTTGGCAAGGCCAAATAGCATGCGATCAATCACATCGGCAAATACGGGCGAGGCC
>JAIXZB010000119.1 GCA_027489915.1 Rickettsiales bacterium
GACTAGGATGCCATATATTTCCTGATAACAAAGTAAAACAGAGGGCATTTTGCTTGGGCTTTATTCCCTATATTGCGCCATGCGTAGTGGCGCTTATCTGGTTACGATTACAAGATACTGGCAGCATCCCCTACGTAGCCTTAGCTTGCATGGCGAGTGTTTGGATAGTCGATATTGCAGCCTATGCTTCGGGTCGCATTATCGGTGGGCCTAAAATCGCCCCCTCCATAAGCCCGAATAAAACATGGGCAGGACTTATGGGTGCTATGATTGGACTCGGCATCTTTTGCTACTTTATGCTTCCGAACACCCCCATCATTTGGGCACTGGCCATGCCCCTAGCGATCATCGCGCAAATGGGCGATTTCTTTGAATCATGGCTTAAACGCAAAGCGGGCGTGAAAGATAGTGGCAACCTGCTTCCCGGCCATGGCGGCGTGCTGGATAGAATCGATGGATTGATAACCGCCGCACCTTATTTTGCCGTGATATATGCTTTGTGGGTAATTCCATGAGCAAACGCACACGCATCATTTTACTAGGTGCTACGGGATCTATCGGGGATTCTGCACTCAAACTCATACGTAATGCACCTGAGCGGTTTGAAATAGTCGCCATGACAGCGCATAGTAATGCTCAAAAACTAGCGCAGCTTGCGCATGAGTTTAAGCCCAAAGCGTTGGGGCTTACTGTGGTTGATACCACCCTACCCTCTCCTTTTGCTTATGATACTCCGCTACATACTGGCGAAGACGCTGCTTGCGATGTGTTAGATTACGAAGCCGATATTGTCATTGCAGCCATGATGGGGGCTGCAGGCGTATTACCTGTGATGAAAGCTGCAACATTAGGTCGCACCATAGCATTAGCAAACAAAGAAGCACTCGTATGCGCAGGCAGCCTTATTATGCAGGCTTGCCACACGTATAAAGCAACGCTACTACCCATTGATTCAGAACATAACGCTATATTCCAGCTACTCTCTGACAAAGCACATTCAAGCCTATCCCACATTACACTCACCGCTTCGGGCGGGCCTTTCCTGAATATGCCAATGGCATCACTTGTCGCTGTGACTCCGGAACAGGCGATTGCGCATCCCAAATGGTCGATGGGTGCAAAAATCTCGGTGGATTCGGCAACCATGATGAATAAAGGCCTCGAATGCATAGAAGCGCATTGGCTTTTTGGCCTAGAAGCAGACCGCATAAAGGTCATGATTCATCCGCAAGCGATTATTCATGGCATGGCAACATTTGACGATGGAAGCACCCTAGCCTACGCAAGCCCTGCAGATATGATGATTCCTATAAGTTACTGCTTATACGCGCCACAAAGAGCAACACTGCCAGACCAAATACTTACACTTGATATGTTGAACGGGCTGACATTTTTTAATGTTGAAAATGAACGTTTTCCTGCCCTTAAGATCTGTCTTGACGCACTGCAGGAGGGCAATGCAAGCACCATAGCACTAAATGCAAGCAATGAAGTGGCCGTAGGAGCGTTTCTGCAAAAACGGATTGGATTTTGCAACATAACCTCTTTGGTTGAAGAAATAACCGCAAAACATACTGGACATAATCCTAAAACCATTGAGGATGTCTTGCAACTAGACGCAGACATACGGATTAAAACCGAAGAAACCATAACGAAAGCTTATAAAATCTATGCTTGAGTCACTCTCAGAGGTTTTTCATTACGCTTGGTCGTTTATTCTTATTATTTCTGTCATCGTGTTTATTCACGAATTTGGACATTACATCGTTGCGCGCTGGTGCGGCGTAAAAGTGGAAATTTTTTCTATTGGCTTTGGGCGTGAAATCTGGAGCTTCACTGCAAAGAAAAGCGGTACTCGCTGGAAATTTTCTATACTTCCCTTTGGTGGATACGTGAAAATGTATGGCGATGCAGGGGCGGCATCTAATGCCGATGATGAAGCCATAGCAAAGATGACAGAAGCAGAGAAAAAAATAAGCTTCCATCATAAGCCTTTATGGGCAAAATCACTGGTGGTGGCTGCTGGACCTATTGCAAATTTTATTCTTACTATAGCTGTATTCACCTATTTTATATTTACGGTGGGAATAGCCTCGACCAAACCCATTGTTGGAGAAGTGTTGAAACCCTCCGCTGCTTATGATGCAGGCATAAAAGTGGGTGATAAGGTGATTTCGATTAACGGCAAGAAAATGGTGCGCTTCAACGATATTCCTGCCTACATCATCACTAATACAGGCACAGAAATTACCATTCTAATTGAGCGCGACGGAAAACAAAAGTCGTTGACACTTGTGCCGCGCATTGTTGAAGAAAAAGATATTCTAGGAAACAGCAATAAGCGCCCACTTATTGGACTTCAAAGCACTAAAATAACCAGAGATTCCGTTGGACTGGGCCAAGCTGTGTGGGAAGCAATAAAAAGTACTTACGGTATGTGTGTATCTAGTCTTAAAGTTTTGGGGCAAATGATTACGGGCGACCGCAGTGTTGATGAATTAAAAGGTCCCGTTGGAATCGCCAAAATGTCTGGTCAGGTAACACAATCAGGCGATAATATGTCAGAAACATTACATACTATCTTATGGTTCATTGCATTGCTCTCAGCGAATCTAGGCATGGTAAATCTTTTTCCAATTCCCATGCTCGATGGCGGTCATCTTATGTATTACGGCTTAGAGGCCATGCGCGGCAAGCCTGTTGCAGAGCGTGTCATGGACTTCAGTTACCGCGTCGGATTTGTGCTTCTAATGACACTTATGGGCTTCACGCTGTTAAACGACATCAGGCAACTGTGGCTTTAATCGATTTTGTGCTTGATATAATAGCATTTTTATCGCATTCCACTAATATGAAACGCACTCATATTTTGCTGACACAGATAATTGCATTTAGTGCATTGTGTTTTTCTGCGAATGCGGCATTTGCTGAACCAGAAATTACCAACAACACAGCGCGCATAAACGCTATAGATGTTCGCGGTGTTCAGCGTATCGAGCCTGCAGCTGTAGAGACTTATCTAGGAATCACAGCAGGAACCGATGTGAGCAGAGCGGATATTAGCAATGGACTAAAAAAACTGTATGCCACAGGCTTTTTCTCGGATGTAAGCATTACCCCACAAGGCAACGTACTTATTGTGGATGTAACAGAAAATCCAAGCGTGAACGAAGTACGCTTTGAGGGTAATGACCGCATTAGCACAGAAGATATCGAAAAGGAAATCAGCCTCACATCGCGCTCTATTTATACCAAAAGCCGTGTTCAGGATGATTTGAAGCGCCTGCTAGAAGTATATCGCCGTAACGGGCGCTACTCTGCGACCATCACGCCCAAGATTGTTCCACTAGAACAAAACCGTGTGGACTTAGTGTATGAAATCAATGAAGGGCCTGAAGCAAAAATTCGCCACATAACATTCATTGGCAATGAATGGTTTGCTAAATCAACGCTTGAGCGCGTGCTAAACTCAGAAGAAGAAGCCTGGTGGAAATTCTTATCGGATAACGACAAATACGACCCAGAGCGCTTAAACTACGATCAAGAATTATTACGCCGCTTTTATCAAGAGCAAGGTTACGCTGATTTCAAAGTAACTTCTGCGATAGCAGAACTTTCACCAAATAAAGATTCTTTCTTTCTGACCTTTACCATTTCAGAAGGTCCCCAGTACAGATTAGGCAACGTTGACGTAAACAGCCAAATTGGCAAAAGTGACACCTCGTCCCTTGTAGATTTCGTGACAACAAAGACTGAAAACTTATACAATGCGACCGAGATAGAAGAATCAGTCGATAGCCTTATTCAGGCTTTAGGGGATCGTGGGTACGCCTTCGTCGATATTATTCCTGATGTCAAAAGACGTGAAGACGGCAAGCACATCATCGATCTAACATACAATGTGAAACCTGGCCCACGTGTGTACATCGAGCGTATCAATATTACAGGCAATCTTCGTACTCTAGATGAAGTAATCCGCCGCGAATTTCGCTTAGCAGAAGGTGATGCATATAGCAGCACGAAAATTAAACGCTCCGAACAGCGCCTTAATAACCTTGGCTATTTCGAGAAAGTTACAATCTCCACTCGTGAGGGCAGCTCACCCGATAAAACCGTGGTGGATGTTCAAGTTGCAGAAAAATCAACAGGCGAAATTACCTTTGGCGCAGGATTCTCGACAGCAGACGGCGCTTTAGCTGACTTTGGAATACGAGAGCGAAACTTCCTTGGTCGTGGCCAAGATTTGCGCTTCCGCACCATTTTTGCAGCGCGCAGACAGCAATACGATATCGGTTTTACAGAACCCTATTTCTTAGGACGTGAACTTGAAGCAGGCTTTGACTTATATCGAACAATTCAAGATTCATCCGATCAATCAACCTTCGATCGTACAGCCAACGGCTTAACGCTGCGAACGGGTTACAGCATGGGTGAAAAACTCAAGCACCAACTGAGGTATGGCATTGAAAAGAATGAAATCAGCAACGTTGACTCTGATGCATCTATCTACATCAAGCAACAAGAAGGTAAAAACACCACTTCAATGGTAGGTCAGTCTTTCATTTACGATGACAGAGATAATAAATTCACGCCAAACTCAGGGCTATACTGGAGAGCAAACCAAGATATTGCTGGCCTTGGGGGAGATGATAAATTCTTGCGGCATGAACTTCAGACTGAATATTATGTGCCCCTAGCTAAAAAATGGACTCTATTGTTTGCTGGCTCAGCAGGTAATATTTTAGGCGTTAGTCAGGATGTGCGCATTAGTCAGCGTTTCTTTATTGGTGGTAAAGAAGTGCGTGGCTTTGCAAACTCTGGCCTTGGGCCTCGCGACATAAGCACCGATGACGCGTTGGGCGGCAACACCTATTATGCAGCTACGGGAGAAATTCGTTTCCCTCTGGGCTTACCAGATGATTTAGGCGTTAGTGGCGCTGCATTCATTGACGCAGGTAGCTTATTTGACCTTGATGTTACAGGACCCAATATCGCTGATGATGCAAGCCCTAGAGTAGGCGCTGGCTTTGGCGTTGCATGGGCTTCACCATTTGGGCCAATACGCATAGACTTCTCTCAAGCCATTGCCAAACAAGACTATGATGAGACAGAACTGATTCGATTTAGTTTTGGCACTAGATTTTAAGCTTATTTTGGGGCAGATTGCCGCTTTCACCGTACACAACATCCATTTGAAAGGTCTTTTATGCGTTTTATTCAATCCTCGTTAATGGTACTTTGCCTTAGCGTTATGGTTGCCGTAGCTCCCGCACATGCCGCTACATTAGAAGGTGTTGGAGTGGTAAATATCCAAAAAATTATGCGGGATTCTAAGGCTGCAAGCTCAGTTAGAGACCAATTAAAAAATAAACAAAAGTCATTCCAATCTGAACTGGATGCAAAAGAAAAAGCACTTCAGCAAGAAGATCAGGAACTGGCAAAACAGCGCGCCAACCTATCGCAAGAGGCATTTACTCAAAAAGTAACTGCATTTAGCCAAAAAGCGATGGCTGCTCGTCAGGAAATCCAGAATAAACGCGCACAACTCGACAAAGGTTTCGCAGGTGCTTTGGGGAAAATCCAAGATACAACCATTGCAATCGTTCAGGAAATCGCAAAAGAGAAAAACTTGAAGCTTGTAGTATCTTCTTCGCAAGTTCTGTATTCTGATGCAGAAATGGACATTACCAATGAAGTGTTGACACGCCTCAATAGTAAGTTGCCAAGCGTATCTGTAAGCTTTTAGTCATAACTGAATCATGGTTGATGCGCGCTTTTTCAGCAATCACGGCCCATTTCCACTGCATCAGTTGGCGGAAATTGCAAGCGCGCGTCTACATAATACAAAAGACTCAGAAAAAAAAATTGCAGATGTGGCACCACTCGACCGTGCTGAATCCTCGCATTTGAGCTTTTTTGATAACGCCAAATATCTGGAGCAATTCACTACTACCAATGCTGGTGCGTGTATCATCCGTGAAAAGCATGTCGAAAATGCGCCGCCACATGTTGCATTACTTATAAGCGAAGACCCCTACCGCAGTTATGCGCTAATTGCACAACGCTTCTACCCCGCAATCACAAATGCTGCGGTTATCAGCGATAAAGCAAATATCGATGATTCATCTGTTATAGGCGAAGACACCTCCATTGCAGCAGGTGCATATATTGGTAAAAATGTGCGTATAGGAAAACAATGCACGATTGGCGCAAATGCAGTAATTCAAGATGGCGTTATTATTGGAGATTCTACAGTTATTGGCCCCCTATCCAGCCTTAGCCATTGTATGATTGGATCACATGTTATCATTCATCGCGGAGTACATATCGGGCAAGATGGATTTGGTTTTGCGCTGGGCCGCGAAGGTCATGTAAAAGTCCCCCAACTAGGCCGTGTGATTATTGAAGATAACGTGGAAATCGGTTCAGG
Source organism: Rickettsiales bacterium (assembly GCA_027489915.1). GTDB lineage: Bacteria > Pseudomonadota > Alphaproteobacteria > Rickettsiales > UBA3002 > JAIXZB01. The sequence goes on from JAIXZB010000119.1 coordinate 6,431, forward strand.
TACTACCATCGACAGGGGCACAGGCCCAGATACCTTCATCAGTGAAGGTAGTAAAATCGATAATCTGGTTCAGATTGGCCATAACGTTCATATTGGCCGCAAAGCAATTATTGTAGCACAAGCTGGAATATCTGGCTCCACCCGCGTTGGAGATGGAACTGTACTTGGAGGCCAATCTGGCATTGCTGGACACTTAAAAATCGGTGCAGGCGCAAGAATTGCAGCACAATCAGGTGTTATGAATGATATTCAAGCGGGAAGTTCCGTTGGTGGAAGCCCTGCTGTCGCAATAAAAGACTGGCATCGCCAAACCATTGCAATATCACGACTCATTAAACCTAAAAGAGGCTCTCATGACGGAAACTAGCGTCATCAATCCTGAACTGGAACAAATCAATGTGGAAGGTATTAAGAAACTAATACCTCACCGCTATCCGTTTCTGATGATTGATAAAGTTGTAAACATCATCCCCGCCAAATCCTGCATAGGCGTTAAGCTTGTAACCAATAATGAACCGCATTTTGAAGGTCATTTTCCTAATCATCCGGTAATGCCAGGTGTGCTTATTATTGAAAGCATGGCGCAATCTGCTGCCGTACTTGTGGTGCACACCATGGGGGAACGTGCGCATGGTAAAATTGTATATTTCATGTCTATCGATGAAGCGCGCTTTAGAAAACCCGTGGTTCCTGGCGATGTACTCTATGTGCATTGTGAAGTAGAACGCAGTCGCGGTAACGTGTGGCGCTTTAAAGGCGAAGCGCGTGTAGATGGCCAACGCGTTGCAGATGCAACTTATAGCGCTATGATTATGGATGTATAATGAACACTATTCACCCAACAGCGATTATCGATAAGAATGCTACGATTGAAACCAGTGTAACAATTGGCCCCTATAGCGTTGTGGGTGCGGGAGTAACACTTAAAACAGGCGTTGTCCTGCATTCGCATACAGTCGTTGCAGGGGATACAATTATAGGTGAAGGTACGGAGATTTTTCCATTTGCTTCCATAGGACATCGCCCTCAAGACAAAAAATTCCACGGTGAGAATACGCGGCTTGTCGTAGGCAAAAATAATGTCATACGTGAACATGTGACCATGAACCCCGGCACAGAAGGCGGCGGCGGCATAACTCAAGTGGGCGATAATAACTTATTTATGGTAGCAAGCCACGTGGCACATGACTGCATTGTTGGCAACCATATCATCCTCGCGAATAACGCTACACTTGCGGGGCATGTCGTAGTAGACGATGGCGCGATAATTGGCGGACTAGCTGCGATTCACCAGTTTGTGCGCATTGGCGCTTATGCGATGATTGGCGGTATGTCTGGCGTTGAAAAGGATGTGATTCCTTACGGCAGCGTTATGGGCGAACGCGCAAGCCTTGCTGGATTGAATTTAATTGGCCTGAAACGCCGTCAAATTAATAAAGAGAACATCAATGCGCTCCGTCATGCCTTTAAGGAATTATTTATGGCAACCGAAGGGACGCTTGCAGAGCGTGCACAAAAGGTTGATGGGGCGTATGCGCAGGCAGAGGTAAAAGCAATGACCCAGTTTATTTTAAGCTCAAGCGACCGTTCATTCTGCACCCCTTCAGGTAAAGCAGCATGAGCGCCGCCTTACAACAAACAGTAAGCACAAAAAAGTTAGGTATTATTGCTGGAATGGGCGATCTTCCTCGCAGTATTATCGATGCCTGCATTCAGCAGGGACGGCCCTATTTTGTGATTGCACTCGAAGATGCTGCAGATGCCGCTACGGTCGAGAAATCCCCGCATATGTGGGTTAGGCTTGGAGCAATTGGCAAAGCCCTTACAGCCCTCAAAGAAGAAGGCTGCGAAGAACTGGTGATGGCAGGACGCGTGAAACGCCCACGCATTACCTCGCTCATGCCCGATATGAAAGCTACTAAACTCCTAACGCGCCTTGGTTCAAGCTTTCTTACGGGTGATGATGAACTGCTTAAATCAATCGTATCGTTTCTTGAAGAAGAAGGCTTTACGGTAGTAGGTGCTGATAACGTGGTACAGGAACTCCTGACGCCAGAAGGACTGATTGGCTCGATTTACCCTGATAAAAAAGCGCAAAGCGATATTGAATTTGGCGCCAAAGTGGCGCGCTCCATTGGTGCGCTTGATATTGGTCAGGCTGTGATTATACAAAATCGTTATGTGCTTGGTGTAGAAGCCGCAGAGGGTACAGATGAACTCATACGCCGCTGCGCAAGCTACAAGCAGGAAGAAAAAGGTGGTGTACTGGTGAAGGTCAAAAAACCACATCAGGAAGGGCGCGTAGATTTACCCACCATCGGCGTTGCAACCGTTGAAGCACTTGCTGAGGCTGGATTTGCAGGAATAGCAATTGAAGCGGGTGGTTCGCTTTTATTACACAAGCGCGAGCTGGCACGACGAGCCGATCAATTAGGTATTTTTATCATCGGCTTTAGTATTCTGGAATAGCATGTCAGGGCTCCCCACAGCGCAGATTGCCCTGCCCCATCTATATGTTATTGCGGGTGAACATTCAGGCGACCAATTAGGCGGCTCGCTACTTTCTGAACTGAAAACTATCACCAATTTCAAATTATCGGGCCTTGGCGCCCAACACATGCAGGCACAGGGATTACAGAGCCTATTTCCCATCGAAGATATTGCAGTGATTGGCATTGCGGAAATCATCCCACATATATTTCGTCTAAAAAAACGCATTCGCATGGTGGCAGAGGATATCGAACGTAAAAAACCTGATATGGTAGTTAGTATTGATTCTCCGGGCTTCACATTTCGCGTCATAGAGCTACTGAGAAATAAGGGATATAAAGATAGCATATTTGTGCATTACGTCGCTCAGACTGTCTGGGCTTACCGGCCAAGGCGCGCGGCAAAAGCGGCTCGATTACTCGATGCGCTGATGACTTTGTTTGAATTTGAAGCACCCTACTTCACTCCATATGGCCTTAAAACCCAGTGGGTTGGGCATCAAGCCGCATGGACAGCAAAATCTAAACATGAGCGGCACATTATCAAACACCAGATTGCCATGTTTCCTGGCAGCAGACGCAACGAGCTAAAACGCCATATTCCTCTATTCCGCGAAGTGTGCGAGCAGCTTTTGCCTTTATGCCCTGATATGCATATCAGCATGCCCGTTCCCGATGATTTACAGGATATTGTTGCAAGCATGACATCGGACTGGCCATGTAGATTAACCTTCGCCCGAGCTGTGGATAGGGAATCTGTTCTGGCCTCATCACAAATCGCACTCTGCAAATCGGGGACCATAAGCCTAGAATGCGCACTTAGTGGGACACCTATGGTTATTACATACAAAGCAAACCCTATAAGCGCATGGGTTGTAAGGCGCACATTGCAAACAGCCTTTGTGGGGCTACCAAATATATTAGCTGGTAAAGCAATTGTTCCTGAATTCATTCAGGAACATGCAAAAAGCGAGGCTATAGCAAATGCTTTATATACATTATTAAGCAATAAGGAAGCCTATCAAGAACAACAGCATGCTTTGAGCGCACTAAAACACACGTTACTTCCCAGTGCCACCCAAAGCCCAAGCAGAAATGCCGCAGAGTTTGTAGCATCTATGCTCACGCCTTGTTGATAGAAGCCACTTCATTATCGTATCCAAACAAAGCAAGTAACATACGGCAGGCCTCGCCACGAAGAGAGCTTAGAGACGGATCTTGATGAAGCAGATGCTTTGCATCGTCACGCGCAATGCGAATAAGCTGGCCATGTAACCCTAAATCCAAGAAATGGAATGGTGGAAGGCCAGTTTGCTTGCCTCCAAGTACATCTCCAGCACCACGAAGTCGCAAATCCTCCTCAGCAATACGGAATCCATCATTCGTGCCGCGAATGGTAGTTAAACGCTCTTTCGCCAAAGCCGAACATTCGGTATCATATAAAAGCAAACAGCGCGAAATTTCGCTTCCGCGCCCTACCCTACCTCGTAACTGATGAAGCTGCGCCAAACCAAATCGCTCTGCATGTTCAATCACCATAATAGTTGCTTCTGGTACATTCACACCCACTTCAATCACGGTAGTCGCAACCAGTATTTGTGTGGCACCAAACGCAAATCCATGCATCACCTCTTCGCGTTGCGCTGGTTTCATACGTCCATGCATCATGGATACTTTATCACCAAATCGATGCTGTAACACACGAAATCTATCCTCTACTGCAGCCATATCGCCCTCACCTGCCGCATCTTCAGACGATTCAATAAGGGGGCATATCCAATATAATTTTTGCCCACGCTCTACCGCACGCCCTATGGCTTCAAGCACCTCATCGCTACGCTCCAAAGGTATAGTAAGGGTATCTATCGCTTGACGGCCTGCAGGCTTTTCGGTGAGAAGCGATGACTCCATATCACCATAAGCCGTCATGGTTAGGCTACGTGGTATGGGCGTTGCAGTCATTTGCAGCAAATGCGGCGCAATAGATTTTTGCGTAAGTGCAACGCGCTGCTCCACCCCAAAACGGTGCTGTTCATCCACCACAACTAACCCAAGTGCGTGAAATACTACATGCTGCTGGAATAACGCATGGGTTCCAACCACAATATGGGCTGCTCCACTCTCTATGGCCTCAAGCGCCTTACGTTTCTCGGCAGCACCCATTTTTCCGGTCAGAAGCTGCAACTTTAATCCCATTGCTTCTGCAAGAGGGGTGAGCGTTTGGGCATGCTGGCGTGCTAAAATATCCGTTGGCGCCATAAGAGCAGATTGATAAGACGCAGCGGCCATTTGAACCATTGCCGCCATGGCAATAACGGTTTTGCCACTTCCTACATCCCCCTGAAGTAAGCGCATCATGCGTTTTCCTGATGCCATATCAGCTCTTAACGCTGCTACAACCTCTTTCTGGCCTAATGTTAAATTGAAAGGCAACACCCCAAGATAGCGTGCATGCATCTCTTTCTGAATCGGGGCGATGACATGCGGCAACGACTGCTCGGTTTTCCTAAGCAGAAGCAAGGCAAGCTGATTTGCAAACGCTTCATCATAAGCAATGCGCTCTCTTGCAGGCGATAATATGCCAATATCTTCTATCTCTACTGGAGTGTGCAGCTTCTGTATTGCCTCGTAAAATGTAGGCCAAGTCTGTTCGCGTATAAAATCACTATTCGCCCATTCATCCAGAGGGGTAATCATTCGCAGCGCAGTATCCATAAAACGCATCAGCACTTTCTGAGAAATACCTGCAGTTAAAGGGTAAACGGGGCTTAACCGCAAAAAATCGCGCCGATTTTGCGGATGGGCTATTACATCGGGATGGCTTATCTGGCGATGGCCATCATACATTTCCACCACACCGCCGATGATGCGCGTTGCATTTACAGGCAACTGTCGCGTCAGATAATCTCCCTTCACCTGAAAGAACGTGATGAGCATCGATCCTGAAGCATCATGCGCTGCTATACGGTACGGCAGCGACCTGCGCTGCACTGGAGGCGGGTAATGCGCATCAATTATTACTTCTAGCATTGCATATGCGCCAAGCCCTGCAGATTCTATTGGAATGATGCTACGCCTATCAATCGCATCATAAGGAATTAAAAAAAGCAAATCGCGCACTGTGGCGGTGAGATCTTGAGAAGAACGCTGAGAGGGCAATAACTTTAGTAGAGCCTTAAGAGTTGCTGGGCCTATGCCTTTGAGCGAAGAAAGCGGAGTGAACCACGAATACAAGGCCTTAGGTCGTAGTGACGAGGCCATAGCACTTATGTATGTAATTCAAGAAGCATGTTACGGTCATCCAGTGCCATAGCATCAATTTTTTCTTTGCATCTATCGAGTATCGATACCCCCGGGCTTAGAACCGAACCAAATGCAATAGACACTGTTACAGAGAAATCTTCTTTTTCGCCAAAAGCAATACGGTGATTACGAATATTCCAACGCAGACGGTTTAGCACCACTCGGGCTGAATCATGCGATATATCTACCAAAAACATGGCGAGCGTGTGATCATTTATCTGACACACCACATCCTCAGTACGAAAGGTTGATTTACAGCAATTCGCTGCATGCACAAGAAGCTGCAAAGAACCAGCCTTACCATAACGCGCCAAACTCTTATTGAAACGGTCAATGCGCAACAATGCACAGCATCCATCCATTCCACGGCTTGGCAGTACACTTCTTAGCATCTGTAAATAGGCCTCTGCAGCGTCCGCTGTTAGCAGGCCCGTTTCAGGGTATGTACTTGCTTGCCCTACAAAATGCTCCTGCAGACTTGTATTAAGCTGGTCGCGTACAATACTTTGGTCTTCCCCCGCAATCACCAAGCGAAACCACGCATGGCCATCGGGTGAATCTATGCGCTCTACACGAAAAAGCCGTGTGATTTCACCTTGATCGCTATTTTTGAGCCTTATTTCGCGCAATCTTTGGCATGCTTCTGCTAAATCTGCGCCATCTTTCTCAAAGTCAACGGCATCCAACAAATATTCCTTGGTTTTATCACCTAAAATACCAGTGAAGGGGCTGTCAACCAATGCTTCGCGAGGGGAATTGCACAGCTCAAAAAATCCATCATCCGCATCAATAATAGTAATTGTTCCTACGTCGTTGTTCTGACGAAGGATGAGTGAAGTATCGTTTTTACGTTGGGCAACCATCGAAAATACCAAAGCTCGAGTGAGTCTGCTTGCGCCCGAGAAATATCGCACTATGTTGTGCGCTTGAAAAGAGATTAGCCCCAACCTATCGGAAAATCAACCATGAGCTTACCATCCATGACACACGACGATTGGCTCAACCGCATTCGTTACCGCAGCTGGCACCGTGGTTGCAAAGAAACCGACCTGATACTAGGCGGATACTGCAATGCGCATTTGCTGGATATGGACGAGCAAGAATTAAAGCTTTACGAGGTATTTCTGGATGAAGATGATGCAGAAATCTGGAGCTGGATTACAGGAAAGAACACTCCTGAAAACAAGGAGTATCTGCCACTTATTGATAAATTAAGGGCATTTGAAGTTTACCAGCACCCTAATCAATAATGCCACTGCAATCTCGAAAAACCACTGCAAATGCAGATATCTCTGGCTGCCCTCTATCAGCGCAGCCTTTGGTATTATCTGAAATTATGAAGCAGCGGCAAAAACCCCTCATTCACATTGCCTCAAGCGAACGTGAAGCAGAACAGTTTATACAAGCTTTTCAATTTGTTGCACCCAATACACCCGTATATCTTTTTCCCGCTTGGGATTGCCTGCCTTACGACAGAGTCTCCCCGAGCCATCCAAATATGGCCGAGCGCATCGCAACACTTGCGGCAATGTTGCATCACACAGAAAAAGATATTTATCTGGTAGTAACAACGCCTGCTGCAATTACACAGCGCGTACTGCCTAAGCAGCAACTAACAAAAGCTAGCATTACCTTAGAAAAAGGCCAAATCCTGCCTCAAGAAAAACTTGTGAATTTATTTATTTCACTAGGTTTTCAGCGCGTAGGAAAGGTTATGGAGGCTGGAGAATTTGCGATACGCGGAAGCATTATTGATGTTTTCGCTCCAGGCTCTGCTCTCGCCATTCGTATGGATTTCTTTGGAGACGAACTTGAGACCCTCAAAGGCTTCGACCCCCTAACGCAAATAAGTGGCGAATCGATAGATTCGCTCAGATTGCACCCTGTGAGTGAAGTGCTGTTGAGTGAAGAAAACATAGATCGTTTTCGCTCTGGTTACCGTGAAATGTTTGCAGCAGCGCCTAAAAATGACCCTCTCTATGAAGCAATTTCAACAGGGCGTGTCTATGCAGGAATGGAGCATTGGCTTTCACTTTTTTATGAAAAACTTGATACAATTCTTGATTATGCTCCTCATGCCATCCTCAGTTACGACACAGTCTGCACTTCAATTATAATTGAGCGCGACGAAGCGATTGCAGATTATTTCAATGCACGCACTCAGAACGCAAAAGATAAACGTGAAGAAACGCTATACCTGCCCGTGACACCACACAGCATGTATATAAATCAGGATGAATTTAATAGCTTATGCGCCTTACGAAACGCTATATCGCTAAGCTTATTTGATTATCCAGAAAGCACCATAGCGCATGGTATTAAACCAGCCGAGTCTCTATTCAACCAACGCCATAGCGCAGACGGCAATGTGTGGAAAATTATTGAAAACACAGCAGCACATAGCGCCAAACCTACCGTATTTGCCTGCAATAGTCAGGGAAGTTTAGAACGTATCGAAAAAATTGCGCATGAACAGCATATAATAACGGCACGTATACAGCACTGGAACGAAATTTTTACGCAGCTGCCTCACACTGCGATACTAACTGTGTTGCCAATTGAACGCGGCTTTTCACATCCAGATGTGTTTCTATTTAGTGAACAAGATATGTTGGGCGAGCGCATCATACGCACTCAGAAGCGTCGCCGAAAATCTGATGCGTTTCTGACCGAAGCCGCTAGTTTTGCGCCTGGTGAATTGATTGTGCATAGCGAGCATGGCATAGCCCGATTTGAAGGGCTTATAACAGTAGAAGTCATGGGTGCGCGCCACGATTGTCTAAAACTTATATATGCGGGCGATGACAGATTATTTTTACCAGTAGAAAACATCGACCTTATCAGCCGTTACGGTGCCACAGATGACACCACAGAGCTCGATAAGTTAGGCGGTGTTTCGTGGCAAAAACGCAAATCAGGGCTTAAAAAGCGCCTTAAGATGGCCGCTGAAGCACTGCTTAAAATCGCCGCTGAACGTGCTATGCGTAAAGGAGCCATAGTGCAGCCAGATTCTGCGCTTTACGATGAGTTTGTTGCACGCTTTCCCTACACCGAAACCGATGACCAATTACAATCGATTGAAGATGTGCTGGAAGATTTACGTTCTGGCAAACCCATGGACAGGCTTATTTGCGGCGATGTTGGGTTTGGAAAAACCGAAGTAGCGATGCGCGCAGCACTTGCAACCGTTAGCACCCCAGAACAAGAACGTGCGCAAGTGGCGATAATAGCACCAACCACCTTACTTGCACGCCAGCACTACAAAAGCTTCAGTGAAAGGTTCAAAGGATTCAACATAAACGTACGTCCCCTTTCGCGCTTGGTGAGCAGCAAGGAAGCAGCAAAAACCCGAGAAATGAGCGCCAAAGGCGATGCCGATATTATTATTGGCACCCATGCATTGCTTGCAAAAGATATGCGATTCAAGAATCTGGGATTAGTGATTGTCGATGAAGAACAGCATTTTGGCGTCGCACAGAAAGAAAAGCTGAAACAACTTAAAGAAAACGTGCATGTACTGACATTATCCGCAACCCCCATACCCCGCACATTGCAACTTGCGCTATCAGGCGTAAGAGAGCTTAGCCTGATTACCACCCCACCTGTCGATAGGTTGGCGGTGAGAACCTATGTAATGCCCTACGATAGCGTGGTCATTCGTGAAGCAATCATGCGTGAATATCACCGTGGTGGGAAAGTGTTTTACGTGACCCCACGGGTGAAATACATGGCGGAGCTCAAGCAAAAACTAGAAGCGCTTGTGCCTGAAATCAAAATAGCTGCAGCGCATGGACAAATGCCCCCATCGCAACTCGATGATATCATGAATGAATTCTGTGATGGAAAGTATGATTTACTCCTCTCAACCGCCATCATTGAATCGGGCATAGATATTCCGACCGCCAATACCATGATTATTGACCGCGCAGATATGTTCGGCTTAGCCCAACTTTATCAGCTTAGGGGGCGTGTTGGGCGAAGCAAAACAAGGGCTTATGCTTACTTTACCCTTCCCCACCAAAAAACCTTATCGAAAGATGCAACACGTAGATTGGAAGTGATGCAGCAACTTGATTCATTGGGCGCAGGCTTTGCGCTGGCCAGTCACGATATGGATATTCGTGGATTTGGCAATGTATTGGGTGAAGAGCAATCAGGCCATATTCGTGAAGTCGGAATTGAACTCTATCAGCACATGCTAGAAGAAGCGATAGCCGAGCAAAAACGCACAAAAAACACGTCCGATGCTGAAGCAGAATCGCAGGATTGGAGCCCAAGTATTAATGTGGGTTCTTCCGTGTTAATTCCCGAAAGTTTTGTAAATGATTTACAGCTTCGCTTAGGTCTCTACAAACGGGCATCACAGCTAGATAACGAAGAATCCATCGAAGCTTTTGCTGCAGAATTAGTGAATAGATTTGGAAGCCTACCACCCGAAGTTGAGCATTTTATTGACATTTTGCGGATTAAACTATGGTGCAAAACAGCTCATATTATGCGCATCGATGCTGGGCCAAAAGGAGCTGTATTTACATTTATGAACAATAGCTTCCCTAAACCCGACACATTGATCGATTTCATTCGCAAACAACCACTCCGCTTCAAAATTCGTGCGGATCAAAAACTAGTCGTAATGGAAGAATGGCAAAACAACGAAGAGCGCCTGCAAGGCGCCGCCAAAGCAGCGAAACAAATAGCCGCCTTGGCTCTGTAATGTAATGAAATTGTCATCTTTTTGATTGATGCAGTGTGATAGTTTCTTTGCATGATAAAAACTTTAAACAACAAAAGCGATAATACACCCCCCATTACAAGGCGTGGGTTCATGTCTGGGTTATCAGCCCTAACACTTGCTGGCTGTCAGCAACCAGCCAACACAACACCACAAATGGTTTTTAAAAGTCTCGGTATAAACGAGGGACCAGCATTAGTATACTACACCTCCTCATTATGCGGCTCCCATAGCCTTGCAAATTTGACTTTGATTGCAGAAGAACTCTCAGGAAAAATTAAAATCGGCAAACCTTATGCAATAGATATTTTAGGAACTTCTCCTAAAGGTAAACAAGAAACTATAGCAAAAAAAATTGGAGACTCCAAACATCCATACGGAGACCTAGTAACATATACAAATCATGCCAGAATCGGTGTTTCTGCAGGACCTGATGCTAAAGTTGCCTTGAGAGATGCAAGAACTCTCGGAATTACAGTGAACAGTCAAAACTTAATGAACCATACTGGGGAGATATTACTGATTGATGCAAATCTAAATATCATTGGTAAACGATTAAGTACAGAAGACCCAACAGAGACAATAAAATTATACACCCAAGCTCTGCAGCGCGCCCAGAACACTGGCGTACAACGTTAGCTATGGCAGAAAATCATGCTCACCCACTTCATCACAAACTCACATTAGGCTTTGCTCTGACCAGCAGCGCATTATCGCTGCTTCCGTATTTATTTACTGGCCTCGGAATAGAACCATACTCGACACTTACAAAAGCTGAGCAAGTCATTCATCCCCATAATCAGATTGGTGGTTATGGTATCGCTGGTATAATCAACGAAGGACTTTCTGGTATACCACTCATTGGACAGTCTATTGCAACTGGCACGTTCTTTCCCTTACTAGCCAGTGGATTTGTGGGTATAGGCGGGGTGCTTATAGCAAACTGGCTAGAAAAAAAGGTAAGCAAAGAAAATTCATGGCCTAAAATTATTAAATCTTTGTCGCTTTTCACAAGCGCCATGATTGCACTACCTTCATTGTTAACGGGTTTGAGCACTGGCCTTGCCTTTTTTGGATTAATGATGGGAGACAATGGAACGTTTGCTGGATTTATTCAAAACACCATCGGTGCAATTGGTAATCATTCTGGCGCTGTAGGCGCTGTGGGCGCTTCTTTACCTCACTTATTATTATGTGGAGCTAGCCTAATTCCTGTAGGCGCTGCCTATTGGCTCGGTGAAAAACATACAACAGATAAATCACCCCCCCCATCACCTCATACCAATAATCATTCTCACGGCGGATATGTAGGTGCCAAGCAGCTAATCAACATGCATAAATCCGCATAAATCCTTGCTAATATGAGCATGTTTCTTATAGTGCCGTCTTAATAACGAGGGAATATGAGCGACCTATTTGCTAAATCAACGGCCAAAGTACGTGAAAAAACGCAAAGCTATTCTGCGCAGGATATCGAGGTTCTAGAAGGGCTTGAGCCCGTTCGCCGCCGGCCAGGTATGTATATCGGTGGCAACGATGAATCAGCCATGCATCACCTTGTGAATGAAGTGTTCGATAACGCAATGGATGAAGCCGTTGCAGGGCATGCAACGTTTATTGAAGTACAGCTGGAACCAGGAAACACGCTTATTATACGCGATAATGGACGCGGTATCCCAGTTGATCCTCACCCTAAATACCCCAAAATATCTGCACTTGAGGTAATTTTGACCACCCTGCATGCGGGCGGTAAATTCAGTGACAAGGTATACCATACAGCAGGCGGATTACATGGTGTGGGTATATCGGTAGTAAATGCGTTGTCAGAACATTTAGAAGTAGAAGTGATTCGCGATCAGACTATCTACAGGCAAGCATATTCTCGTGGTGTTGCTATTACCAAACTCGAAAAATATGGCCAAATCAAAAACCGCAAGGGCACCAGCGTAGGCTTCAGGCCAGATGCTGAAATTTTTGGCACTAAAGCCAAATTCCGCCCAGAACGCATATACAAGCTGATTCGCGCCAAAGCATACCTTTTCCGCGGTGTTGAAATTCGATGGTCATGTAACCCAAGCCTGCTTGAAGGGCTTGCGAATGTTCCCGAACAGGAAATCATTCAATTCCCTGGCGGGTTATCCGACTATTTATCACGCGAGCTGGATGGACGCGCTTGTATCACCGAAGCCTTCACGGGCGAGGCTGAACTGGCAGATGGCAAGGGCCGCATTGAATGGGCCATAACATGGCCTATGGATGAAGATGATGGGCATGCTAGCCTGTTTTGCAATACCATCCCCACACCCCAAGGCGGAACCCATGAGCAGGGCTATAGAAACGCAATAGCCAAAGGCATTAAATCCTTTGGCGAAATGGCCAAAAATAAACGCGTAGCAGCTGTCACAGCCGATGATATCATGACAGGTGCCGTGACGGTGGTATCGCTATTCATCAAAGACCCACAATTTCAGGGCCAAACCAAAGATAAACTTGTCTCATCAGAAGCCACCAAATTAGTAGAAAACGCAGTGCGCGATCCGTTTGATCATTGGCTATCGGGTAATACCGAACTGGGTAATGCGCTTCTCAACCACATGATAAACCGCGCGGAAGAACGCCTGCGTCGAAAACAAGAAAAGAATATTTCCCGCAAGACCGTAACTACACGACTAAGACTACCGGGAAAATTGGCTGATTGTACCCGTGACATGCCATTGGGCACCGAAATATTTCTAGTCGAAGGGGATTCGGCAGGTGGATCTGCCAAACAGGCACGTAACCGCGAAACACAGGCAGTACTCCCCCTGCGTGGAAAAATCCTAAACGTTGCAAGTGCTACATTAGAAAAAATCCGCGCGAATCAAGAAATTTCTGATATGATTCAAGCGCTCGGGTGCGGAAGCGGCTCACATTTCGCGCCTGATGCGCTGCGCTATGAGAAAATTGTTATCATGACCGATGCTGATGTGGATGGAGCCCATATTGCCTCACTACTCATGACATTTTTCTACCAAGAAATGCCTGAATTGGTAAAACGTGGCCATTTGTATTTAGCGCAACCCCCCCTTTTCCGCATAACTGCTGGAACCAAAACTTATTACGCCATGGATGATAAAGAAAAAGAAAAATTAGTCGCAGAATTAGGTAAAAAGCATCGTGGTAAGCTCGATATCGGGCGCTTTAAGGGGCTGGGTGAAATGACAGCGCCGCAACTGAAAGAGACGACAATGGACCCCAAAAAGCGCACGTTGCTGCGGGTAAAAATTGCAGATGATGATATTGAACCGACCATGGAACGTGTGAATCAGCTCATGGGTAAGAAACCAGAACTGCGCTTTCAATTTATTCGTGAACAGACTGCTATCGCTGGGGAATCAATTTTTTCACAACTAGACGTATAAACAGCTACTTCATCACGGTCAAATTCTGTGCCGTAAGCTTAATTATTTGATGCTCGGCTTTAGGTAGCGGAAGCAACCCCTTCATAATCAGATATCCATTATCCCCAACAGCAGCATCACTGGTAAGCTCTAGCGCAAATTCACGCAAACCTTGAATATTGTCCACATGATCTTTCTTGATATATGTGAACAAGCTTCTGGCAACTTTATAGTCACCTTTAATAATGGCATCAAAACTTGGTAGAACACCATCGACAGGATGCGCTTTAACAACTGCAGCATTCTGTTCAAGAAAACTATACCCAAACACAGCCAAGGCCTCACTGTCGTTTGACAACTTTTGCACGAGAAGATTATCGTTTTCTCCCGCTTCAATATACGCCCCATCTTCGCGAATCTGCTGACAGGACAGTTTTCGAATCTCTTCATCGGAGTACTTAGCCATATATTCTGGAAGCGCCTTACATGCCTCAAGCATCACAAGCTCCGCGAATGCATCACGCGTACCAGAAGTGGGAGGTGGACCATACACACGAATAGGAAGATCAGGCAGGGCGGCATCAATATCGCGCCAATTATGGTATGGATTGGCAATTAACTTACCACCCCTTGGAACTTCTTTTGCTAGCGCCTTAAAAATACTGAGGCGAGTAAGAGAGAAATTCCCCCCCTTTATAGATGTTACAAAGACTATGCCGTCATAACCTAATTTCAGCTCAACTATATTTTGAACGCCATTCTTTTTACAGTCACCGATTTCAGCAGATTTAATAGGTCGAGATGCATTGGCCATATCGGGAGTACTAAGACTATCTCCTGAACAAAACATTTTTAGTCCACCACCCGTACCAGTGGCCTCGACGATAGGAGTGCGAAACTCTCCTCGCCTACCAAATTGTTCTGCTGCAGCAGCAACAAACGGAAATACTGTCGATGAACCGACTACATGAATAGCTTCACGAGCCATAACATGAAATGGCATGATTACAAAAACCAAAAAATATACAAACAGTCGCATGTAGCGACGATAGGACGATTAAAAAAAATGTCAATTAAGCACGTGGTTCATTCAATAAACGTTCAATTTCTTCTTGGGTTAACCCAGCTTGTTCAACAGCTGTAGATTCTGGAATATCTTCTACATTTTCTACTACCTGTACCGCCTCAACAGTTGAAGCAGTAGGTTTCTTATTATACTGGCGATCCACATCTCTCTGCACCACAAGAGACTGATTTCCCTCAACATCGCCAGACATTGTCGCTAAAATAACAGAAGCATCTATCGTACTAGCATGCACTTTTTTATGATCATGCAGTGAAGTAAACAATAAAGGTTTAAAAATTTTATCCTCTTGCTCCGCACGCACGGCTATTGGTTCAAACGGCTTATTTTTTGTACTGATGGAATCTGGTCTTAGAAAAACCGTAGGCTGCAAGTGATGTGGCATTAGCCTATCGCCCGATACCGAGTTCTGACTCATCGGCAAATCCCGTAATATGCGATGAGGCACTTTTACACCGCTTATTTTCATTGCCAT
Source organism: Rickettsiales bacterium (assembly GCA_027489915.1). Lineage (GTDB taxonomy): Bacteria > Pseudomonadota > Alphaproteobacteria > Rickettsiales > UBA3002 > JAIXZB01. The sequence continues at coordinate 21,894 of JAIXZB010000119.1, forward strand.
AAGGGCATTTTCGGCAATAACAGCTATATACTCACGGGAATTCACATATACTCGGTAGCGCACCTTATCGCTATGCGAGACAGATTTACGTTTTAGCGCAACGGGCTTAAGTGCTTCAATGCCTTTTTGATCATCACTCATAGCTACATTCGCCATAATTTTGCACTAGTATGCCTTCCATTTCATACCGCCTAAAACATAGTCAGCTGAGCCATCCGACTTCTTTGTCAAAGGCAATAAGCATGACCTGTATTTCACAAGCAGACCTGCAGGATTGGTAAAGCTGTTATCTTCAATCAAAGGCTCTTTCATACGCACAACCGTATCAAAGCTAACAAGTAAAGGCTTTGGATGAGGATAAATAAGTGCCTCGCATATATTCTTACCCGTCCAATCATCCCCATATGCTTCAACCAGTGACTTACCAAGAGTCAGGTATTCATATGGCGACGATGGATTTCCAGTAACCTGAACTAAAAAACATGAATCCCAAATATCGTTCAACTCCTCTGGATTTATAGCCGATTCCAGAGGCAGCCCTGATGCAGGCTTAATGGAACGCCAGTACGATAAAAGACGTTCGTTAATACGTGACGCGTTACCAGAGATGCTCATACATTACCTACATAAAACACAATTATGCATGATTTTGCAGCACTTTACCAGCCAGATAAAGTGAACCGCATATCAAAATACGCTCTAAGGGCAAAACTGATGCATCCTTGTGCCACTCTATCGCAGCTTCAAGAGAGTTAGATGCATGAACACGACTAAAGCCCATACCACGCGCTATCTCTGCAAGCATCTCTGGTAATGCAGCATCGGGCTCACCTTCAATAGCAAGCGTTGCTATGGGATAATCAGCCAATCGAAAATCTTCTAAAAATCCGGCTACATCCTTACGCGCCATCATCCCTAATATGATTGCACTTGCTCCTTTTTGGTTAGAGAGCCACGATGAAAGCATTCTTCCAGCAGAAGCGTTATGTCCTCCATCCAGCCATAGTTCTGTTGTCCCTAATGTACCCAAAACTAGACCCTTGGTTATGCGCTGAAGCCGCGCAGGCCAGCGCACGTTTTTAAGCATGGGCTCTAAAGGCAGGATGTGTATATTTAGCATTTCACATGCCATGCGAAACGCCACAATGGCCGAACCTAGGTTCACGGCCTGATGGCCTCCTTCTAATGAAAGTGCATCAGCAAGCATAGAATTGCGTTCAGTCAATATGCACGAGCATTGCAGTGAGTCTGCACGAAATGAAATCATAGCCCTTGCTTCTTCTGCTTGCTCTGAAACAACAACAGGAACCCCCTGCTTTACAATACCGGCCTTTTCTGCAGCTATCGCAGAAATTGAGTCGCCAAGAAATTCGGTGTGATCAATATCGACGGGTGTGATAACGCAGAGTAATGGCCGTTCTATTACATTAGTAGCATCCAGCCTCCCGCCTAACCCAACTTCGAGAAGAAGAACATCTGCTGGTATTTCAGAAAAACATACAAAAGCCGCAATGGTTGTGGCTTCAAAAAAAGTAAGAGGAATATCTGCACCAGCGGCAGCCATAACTCTCTCAAGAGCATTAAGTAATATTACGCTGGATACATTCTGCCCCGCAAGGTAAATGCGCTCATGAAAACAGACTAAGTGTGGAGAGGTGTATGCATGTACTTTTTTTCCGTGCCCTTCAAATAGCGTCCGCAAAATAGCAACGTGTGAGCCCTTACCGTTGGTTCCTGCAATATGAATCGTTGGTGGCAGCTTTAGATGGGGATTATCAAGCCTTTCAAGGCAGGCGATAACCCTTTCCAAATCCATAGTAATCATGGGGAGATCTGGATGCTTATGCAATTTCTGCAAAAGCGCTGTCAACGTTACTTCCGTGCTATCCATATACAGCATCTCTCATGAGCGCATGCGCCATAACATCATGCACGCGAATATAAGCAATACCTGCGTCCATGAGCTGCGCAGAATGTGCGCACGTTATGAGATCACGATGCAACATCTCGGTAGCACCAAGAAGCTTTTGATATGACTTGCGTGAATGACCATAAAGCCAGTTAATATCTGGAAACACATCAGTTAAGCGATGCGCATTATGTATAAGCATAAGCGATTGATGCGCATTTTTGCCAAAACCAATGCCCGGATCGAGGATAATACGTTCTCTTGCAATACCCACAGCAGTAAGGCGATTAACCGATGCATGTGCCCAGGCAATTATTTCTGAAACAGCATCGCTTTGTGCTGACAAAGTTATATCTGGACGCGCAGGTACACCCAATGAATGCATAGCAACAACAGTGGCGCCTGAATCCGCAACAGCTGCAAGCATTTCATTTTGAGTAAATCCTGTAACATCATTTACCCAATCCACCTTATAACCAAGCGCAGCCAGTGCCGTTTTTAGATGGTATGTGTCAACACTCAGTTTCCACACTCTTGAAGAGTAATGGGAGCGAATAGAATCCAGCACAGGCCGCAGCCTAGACCACTCTTCGCTTTGCGTAAGAGGAGTAGCAGTTGGCCTTGTGGACTCTGCGCCAATGTCAATCACATCTGCGCCCTGATGCACCAAATCATGGATGCGTTGCATGGCTTTTTCCGTAGTATCGTATTCTCCCCCATCGGAAAAAGAATCGGGAGTGACATTCACAATACCTACAAGTTGTGTGCGAGGCGCAGAATATAGAGATAATGCGCTATCCTGAGGAAGCGCAGCAAGCCAATGCGCAAGTGTCTTTTGATGAAGCATAATATCAGGCGCTATGTCAGCTAAAGGGCGCATCACAAAGCTACGTTCAATCATACGTGGATGAGGTAGCTTTAATGTGTCTTCTTCTAAGGAAACGCCCTGATATAACAATATATCACAATCTATTTCGCGAGGCCCCCAATGCCCCCTCTCCTGCCTTCCTAAATGCGCCTCACACTGCTTCATCACATCCAGAAGTGCATGAGGGCTAATAAGCGTCTCAAGTGCTATTACCTGATTAAGAAAAGCGATATCCCAACTTGCAGGAGCATTATCTGGTAATAAAGCGGGGGTTTCATAGACCGGGGAGCAACGAAGCAGCGTAATAGAGCGGTGTGAGCTTAGATAGCGAGTAGCTGCGCTAAGATAATGCGCCCTGTTTCCAATATTGCTACCAAGCCCTATGTAGCACAACGCCATATTATTTTACAAAAACACACGTGGCATCTGCGGGTAAGTCACTGGTGACAAAACCAGCACCTCCCATCAAATGCGGCACAGGGGGCGCTGCTTTGGTTAATGACAGCCAAATCCGCACTTCTTTATTGCCCGTGGCATCAACATATGCCCTCACATGCTTGAGTAAATGCGATGCCATATACTCTATCAAACGAAATTCGGCAGTCTCGACCAGCTTATGTATCCCGTTACACAAGCCGTCATAATCAATAAAGGACCCATTGTCGTTATCAACGCAATCAGGTGCAGTAGGAAAAAACAAACGAATATCAACATCCACAGGCTGAGGTTTACGGCGTTCTGGTGCCTCCCATCCCATATGAACAGCAAGCTGCAGGCGATTAATTGCAAAACAATAAGGATAATGAGCCATTTTTAAGATGCAGCTTTCATGATTATTCACTACGACACAGGCTATGGCAACACCGCTGCCATTTGTCAATGATTAGGCTGGCCATTTATGTACTGTAAACAAGGAGAATGGCGCGAACCACTGGAAGTGCTTGGCGCACTACAGAGCGAAAAGCAGCTTGTCTGCCTCTATTCTGGCTCCAGTGAGGCGCATACTGGACGGTATTCTTTTATTGCCTGGGAAATGACCTCGCAAATACAGTCAAAAACTTGGGATGCTTTATCAGAGGCTCTAAAATCTGACTCGCTATGGCATGAGAATTTATGGTTTGGATGGCTAGGTTATGGATTAAGGCATGCACAGGAAACCCTTTCTGAAGGAGAAAATAGCAGAATTACGCATGCCAATCTCTGTTTTATGCAATTTGCACATATCTTACGCTTTGATCACAAAACTAAAGTCGTTGAGTATTATTACGATAGTAAAGCAAGCGATATCTGGAAACATACACATATACCCCACCCCAACTCGCTTAATGTGAAATTGCTTACCAGCAATATGAGTAAGGAAAGCTACCTAGCAAGTATCCGAGCGACCGTTGAAAAAATTCAAGCAGGTGATTTCTATCAAGCCAATATAACACGCAAATTCATGGGTGAGTTTTCTGTAAAACCTAACCCAATAAGCACATTCCATGCATTATGCACCCTGAGCCCCGCACCATACAGTGCCCTCATTATTGACGGAGATGATGCAATCATTTCTTCATCGCCTGAATGTTTTTTAACCATCCACGCCAATGGAAAAATTATAGCACGCCCCATAAAAGGCTCCGCACGCAGATCTGAAGATGAAACTAAGGACAGCATCATCCGAAATCAACTCGCAGAAAGCGAAAAAGACCACGCTGAGAACCGCATGATAGTTGATTTAATGCGCAATGATTTATCACGTGTGAGCCTTGCTGGGACAGTAAAAGTCACAGCTCCCGCAACCTTGCACAGCTATGCAACCATTCACCACCTCATCCCAACCATTATGGCTGAAAAAGAAACTAGTATAACCACGCTCGAATCTGTAGCCGCGTGTTTTCCACCCGGCTCCATGACAGGCGCGCCCAAAATAGCGGCAATGCAGTGGTGCACAGAGCAGGAAAAACAGGAACGTGATATTTACAGCGGTGCGATAGGCTGGTTTGGCGGCGATGGAAGCTGCGATTTATCGGTTGTCATTCGCACGCTTATTATTCGCAACACAGAATTTGAATTTCAAGTAGGAGGCGGAATCGTAGCCGACTCTGTGCCCGAGTTGGAATGGCAAGAAACACTCGCAAAAGCCCGCGCTATTGCAACTTTGCTAGGCATAAGCCAAACCCAGCTGGAAGCTCTTTAGGCTGCCTCTGCTTGAATATTTGGCAATGCCTGCAATGCTGCCCACACTTGCGCATTAATTTTATAATGCTGCTTAAGACGTATACGCACTATGCCCGAAGAGACAGGCACACATAACTCCACCAAAGTTCCCTGAGGAATGGGTGCACCAAAGGTAGATTTCATGCGCGCAATATCTGTTTCTGATGTAACTGTTAGAGTAACCCTAGCATGATGATGAAGCGCTGCCAATTCATCGAGCTTTTCGATGCGCTGCACGGTAAGACGTGGGTTACCCTCGTGCATCTTACCTTCTAGTGTAAGCAGAAGAGGTGTTCCTGCCTCTAACCACGCATGGTGTTTGGTTAAAAGCTGTTCGTCGAATAATGAAACTTCAAAACTACCAGCTTCATCCGACAATCCAAGAAAAGCAAACCTGCCGCGTTGCGACACTTTGGTTTTGCAATATGAAACGATACCAGCAAGCTTCACCTGCTGCGACTGAGAACCAAGACGCTGCGTTATGAGCGCCGATGACGTAACACCGTGTTTCTTGAGTGCTGCCTTATAAGATTCAAGTGGATGCGCGGATAAGAAAAACCCAATCGCATCACACTCTTTAGTAAGCTTTTCTATGACGGGCCACTCTTCAACTGGCTTTAGCTCACGCCCTTTATCATTAACCACCATGGGGCCACCAAACAAACTGGCCTGATTACTTAAACGATCTGCTGTGGATTGTTGCGCAATCGCAAGAACACGATCGAGTGATTCGAATAACTGGCGACGAATAGGATGCAGCATATCAAAGCAGCCCGCC
>JAIXZB010000197.1 GCA_027489915.1 Rickettsiales bacterium
ACAACGCCGCATAAAATACCGTGTAATGCTGGTATAACTTCACCAGTTCACCACGCGTGCGCTGATCAGGTACTCTACGTCCGCCCGCATCACCCGTCACCACCAACGCATCGCCAGTCGATTTTTCGGTCGCACGATTGATATAACCAATCGGCTTTTGCGGAATGGCGCGCAGCTGCGCCAAATCATACGCCAGATATTCCACACTCAACCGCCCACCGCGCGCATACGCCTTCGCATCACCCGCAGAAAGTGCGCGCACCGCGTCATGGAAATGCTCAATCCGTGGCCGCAAATCCGCCTCACGCAGCCGAATCCCCCACTCCGCCTCAATCGCCCGAATGCGCGCAAACTGCTCGCCCATCAGCGCAATCACTGCCTGCTGTCCATCATGCTGTTTCATCACACCACATTATCGCAGTTTTTATACTCTGTCACGCACCCCTCACCCAGGAAACACCCGAAGCCGCAATAAATGCGGCATGACATATCCCAAGGATTCTGCCACACAGCACCTATGAACCTCGCCCTCTACATCCACTGGCCATTTTGCAAAAAGAAATGCCCCTACTGCGATTTTAACTCGCACGTGCGCGACGCCGTCGATCACACGCGCTACCGCAATGCACTGCTCACCGAACTGCGCCACATGCACAGCCTCATGCCGAAAGCCACCCTCACCAGCATCTTCTTCGGCGGCGGTACCCCCAGCCTCATGCAACCCGAAACCGCCCACGCACTTATCGAAGAAGCCAAACAATTGTGGCCTACACAAAATACTCCACCCATCGAAATCACTTTAGAGGCCAACCCCACCTCCGTCGAAGCCGAAACCTTCCCTGCCTTCCGCGATGCAGGCATCAACCGTGTCTCACTCGGCATCCAATCCCTACGCGCGGAATCACTGAGCTTCCTAGGGCGCGAACATTCCGCCGAAGAAGCTCTGCAAGCACTCGAATACGCTAAAAAACACTTCACCCGCTTCAATTTCGATTTAATCTACGCCCTGCCAAACCAAACCGTAAAAAGTTGGGACGCAGAACTCCGCGAAGCACTGCACTATGCAGGCGGCCATATGTCGCTCTACCAACTCACCATCGAACCAAAAACCGCGTTTCACACCGCCTATTTCGGCAAAAAAGCTTTCACCCTGCCAAACGAATCCGAAGCCGCCGAACTTTATGAACAGACCCAGCACGTCATGAACACAGCGGGCCTTCCCGCCTACGAAATCTCCAACCACGCTCGCGCTGGCGAAGAATCCCAACACAACCTAAGCTACTGGCGCTCCGATGCCTATATAGGTATAGGTCCCGGCGCACATGGGCGCATTAAAATCGCCATGGGTTGGGCATCTACCCTCACCTATAAAACCCCCGAACGCTGGCTAGAACGCGTCGAACGCGACGGTCACGCACTAGAAGACATAACCGAAATCACCCCAGAAGAGCGCATGGAAGAAAAACTCCTCATGGGCCTGCGTCTGAACGAAGGCCTACCCCTCTCGCGCTTCACCGAAGAAGAGTACGCCCACCTAAACACCCGCCTAAAGCCCCACGCCCTCGATGCCTTAATTGGCGCCGAACTCTTAACCGTTACCCCCACCCATTGGCACACCACCGCAAAAGGCCGCCTAGTGCTAAACAGCATTATCGAAACACTACTAACATAGATAATCTACCCACGGTTTGCAGAGTTGGGCATATACTAGGAGGGTTCACATTTATGAGCGCAGCGTAGCAGCGCTACGTGAGCATCAAAAATGGGGTTCCGACGACGTAGATGCTCGGCTATGCAAACCGTTTATTTAAAGGTAGTGGGTGGGGGAGAAATGACATCGTATCCTCCACCCCTCACCTGCAACACCGCAAGCCCACGGTCAGTCGAACCATCCGCACGCAACCTGAAAATCCCATTCGCAGGGCCCGAAAATCCTCCTGGCGATGTCAGCGTGTCCGCCGTAAATCCGCGCCCACTGGTAGCCAGCGTCACCCCAAGTGCCACCGCATCATACGCTAAGCTCGCAATGCGCGGCGGGGTGTAGCCATAGGTGTTGCGAAAGCGATTCACAAACCCTTGCGTCTGCGCTGGTGGCGAGGATGCAAGCAACGCCCCCTCCAGACTATGCTGCGTAATCGTCGCAGGGTCATCCCATAATCCGGTGCCAATAAACTGCGTATTCGTACTATTAATTCCCCGCGCCGATAAAGTCGAAAGCAGCGTATCAAGCGTGTTTCCCGTCTCAGGAATCAGCAATGCATTAAACGGGGTTTGATCTTTCTGCAGCGCGTCCACCGCACCTGCAACTCCTACACCTTGCGGCAGGTAAAGCGACACAGGCGCAATCATTGTTCCTTGCGCTTTCGCTGCATTTTTCGCAGCATTCAGTACCGTTTGTCCAAGCGGCGTATTGGGCACCAATGCCGCCACCTGTTTTTTCTGCGACAACATGTAAGAAACCACGCGTGATGCCTGCTGCTCAGGACTAAACCCGAACGTATACACACCAGGCCCCGCAACCGCAGCGTTGTTCGAAAAACTAATCACCTGCGTGCCCGCTTTACGCGCCACAGGCGCAACGGCACTCACTGCATCGCTGAAGATAGGGCCAATAATAAGCACCGCACCTTCATCAATCGCCTCCTTGGCCGACATCGCCGCCATCTCCGGTGTATCACCCGTATCTTTCGGCAAAATCTCCACACGCGTCGATGCCATCACAGGCGAAATCGCTGCATATTTATCATACAGCGCAAGTGTCGCTGCATCCTGCATGGCTTTACCCAAATCTGCATTACGCCCCGTAAGCGGCACCAAAAGCGCCACCCGCACTGTGTTTGTCACCACGGGCTGTTGCGGTGTCGGACGCGATGCATCCGCACCACGCACAGGCGGCGTGTATACTATCGCCCCTTGCGCATTGGGGTCACGATTCACCTGCTGCTGAGGCACGCACGCGCTCATCACCAGCATGACACATCCAAGCACAGCCTGTTTAATATATTGATTCCCACAACGCATGATTCTACCCTACCCCCATGTCAAAGAAGCCGCACATTAACGAAACCAACGAAAAAAGCAATTCCCCCCTTACAGAAGTTGCAAGCGCGGATGATAATGGGATGAGCGCTAGGAGTGCGCACGCACAGGAAGGGAGCGTAACAGCGCTACGTGACCGACCGAGCATGCACACGACAACGCAATCACCCATCAGCACCGCGCTATACTTAGTCGCCACGCCCATTGGTAACTTGGAAGACATCACTCTGCGCGCCATTCGCATTCTTAAAGAATGCGCCGTCATCGCCTGCGAAGATACCCGCACCAGCGCCGTGCTACTGCGCCATTACGGTATCACCACCCCCACCATCAGCTACCACGAACATAATGGCGAACAGATGCGCCCTAAGATTCTCGCCCGCCTCAATGCTGGCGAATCTGTCGCCCTCATTTCCGATGCAGGCACCCCTTTAATTAACGATCCAGGCTACAAACTCGTGCGTGAAGTCACAACGGCGGGCCACGCAATCATCCCCATTCCAGGTCCTTCATCGCTGCTTGCCGCGCTCATCGCCAGTGGTCAGCCCACCGATACATTCACCTTCATCGGATTTTTGCCAAACAAACAACAAGCACGCCGCACGTTACTCGAATCGCACTGCCACACCACGCACACACTTATCGCCTTCGAATCACCAAATCGCCTTAGCGAATCCCTAAATGACATGCTCGAATTGTGGGGCGACACACGCGAAGTAAGCGTCGCCCGTGAACTCACCAAACGCTTCGAAGAACACCGCCGAGGCAGCATCGGGGCACTCGCCGCACACTATGCATCAAGCGAAGCCCCCCGCGGTGAAATCGTACTCATCATCGGCCCCGCAGCACCCATCACCGCAAGCGTTACCGATATCGATACCATGCTAATCCAAGCCCTCACCACCCACTCCGTCAAAGATGCAGCACACATCGTCGCACTCGCAACAGGAACCCCCAAACGCGATCTCTACCAACGCGCATTGGCACTGCATGCCAAGCCCTGATCGCACATCCGCCTACTGGTTTGGCCGTATTGCAGAATTTGCGGTGATAGTGTTTCTCACCCTTAAAGCCTACCGTGTTCTTGCCCATCGCCACGCCACACCCTACGGCGAAATCGATATCGTCTGCACACGGGGCAACACCCTTATCATCATCGAAGTCAAAGCGCGCAGACGCATGGCAGATGCTAAAAACGCCCTCTCACCGCACCAGCAAACCCGTCTCATAAATGCCGCAAATTACCTGATATCAAAACAACCCAAACTCGCCTCACATGCAATTCGGTTCGACTGTTGCACCGTCACATGGTATATGCGAATCCATCATATCAAACATGCATTCATGTAAGGATACTCCATGCGCGCACTCTACCTTCTTGCTCTACCACTTCTGCTCTCAGGTTGCTTCACCGCTGCTGTCACTGGCGTCACCGAAACAGGCAAAGCCATCGCCGATGGCAGAAGCCTCGGTGCCCAAGTCGATGATGCCACCATCTACGCTGCCATTAATCGTTATTTCTTAGAAGTCGATTCACAGGATTTGGCCGTCAACGTCACCATCAATGTGCGCCAAGGCCGTGTGCTGCTCACCGGTAACACTGATAACGAAAACACCCCACGCGTAGCGACCGAACAAGCATGGCGCGCCCGCGGCACACAAGAAGTCATCAACGAAATCAAAGTCAATAAAAACGCAAAATTCTGGGATAATGCCAACGATGCGCTGATTAAAAAGAACATCGAAAGCCGCCTGCTCATCACCAAAGATGTCTGGGTCGTCAACTACTCCATCGATGTGGTAAGCAACGTGGCCTACCTCATCGGTGAATGCGAAGACCAAGGCGAAATCGACCGCGCACTTTCTGTCGTGCGCACCACCCGTGGTGTGCGCGAAGTAGTAAGCTACCTCAAGGTAAAAAACCAAGCCCCACCGGCGCCCACAGGTGCCTACGGTGCGCCACCCGCAGGCTTCAGTAACCCCACGGTCACCACCACGCCTGTCACCTCACAACCCATCCGCTAAGCATACGTAATGCAAAAAACCGCCTTCCAAATCGATGCCCCCCACAGCCTGAATCCGCGCAGTGATACCAGCCTCATGCTAGCATCCGAGGCACAAAAACGCGGCTACGACATCTGGTGGTATCACCCCACAGCGCTCACCTGCTTGAACGGCGAAATACGCGCGACCATGCAGCGCCTCAGTGTCGATGAATCTGGACTGAACGCAGGTAACCGCGGCGCCATCACACTGGGCGAAACCCTTGAATTCGCCCTATCCGAAATGCATTCTGTCTGGCTGCGCCAAGACCCACCTTTCGATATGGGCTACATCACCACCACCCACCTGCTCGAGCGCGCAAACACCCGCGTCTTCAACAACCCAAAAGGCGTGCGCAATGCGCCCGAAAAACTCTCGCCCCTCGCCTTCGCCCAATTCATGCCCCCCACCTTAATTGCCTCAAATGAAGCAGCGATTGCCGCCTTCGCTGCTGAACATAAAACCATCGTCGCCAAACCGCTATATGGCTACGGTGGCCGCAGCATTTTCAAATTCGCTCACGATGACGGCAACCTCAAAACCTTCCTCGAATTCTGGCGCGAATCCTCACGCGAACCGCTGATGTGGCAAGCCTTCCTACCCGAAGTCGCAACAGGCGACAGGCGCATCATCCTCATTAACGGCGAGGTCAAATCCTGCTTTGGTCGTACACCCGAACACGGCTCCATCCGCGCCAACATGCGCGTGGGTGGCGAACCTGTTACCGCCACCATCACCCCACGCCAACACGAAATCGCAACTACGGTCGGTGCCATGGCCAAAGCGCAAGGTCTACTCATAGTCGGCCTCGACGTGATTGGCGATTATCTTACCGAAATCAACGTCACCTCCCCCACCGGCCTACGCGCCGCACAGTGGCTATACAGCACCAACCTAGCCGCCGATGTATGGGACGCAGTCGGTTAAGCAGCAGACGCCGTCAATATCGCCGCAAGCGCATCCTTGAGAAACAGATGCTTCTTTTTACACTGCTCCACATACACATCGCCTGGTTTTTCTACTTCAGCCTTGATGCGATGCAGCTCTTTACTGACCGTATCATATTCATCAAATAAGCGCTTAAAATGCGCATCGGTGGTTTTCAGTGTGTGCATGCGTTCCTTAAATTGGGGAAATTCATGTGCAAGATCATTTTCATACGCCATAGTGCTTACTCCTGTTGTTTCTCACGCCAACCTCTAGCACCATGCCACACTACCGTCTTTGATATGCATCAACACCGCATCCTAAATATTTTATGCTCAACTCCCCTGTTCCTGCTGGATATTAATAATCATTCCCCCACGCAATGAACTCACCATTTTCATAACGCATCTTCCCATACACAAATGGCGCGCCCTCTAATGTCGTCATGCGCCCACCCGCCGCTTCCACTAGCGCCTGCCCTGCCGCCGTATCCCACTCATAAGTCGGTGCAAACCGTGGATACACATCCGCAGCACCTTCTGCCACCACACAAAATTTCCGTGCCGAAGACATGGCTTCCACCTGAGTAATATGTAATGTCGCAAGTAACTCCTTCATCCGCGCACTCACATAATGCGAGCCAATAATGGCTTTTTCCGCATTACCAGAAACTGAAATCCTCTCCCATGCACCGCCTACTCGCATCCGCCATGCGCCTGCGCCCACACGCCCCGCATAGCAACTCCCATCAAGCGGACAGGCAATCACACCAAGCATCGCACAACCGTTTTCCACCAGCGCAATATTCACCGTAAATTCTCCCTGCCCACGGGCAAAACTACGCGTGCCATCCAACGGGTCCACACACCAGAACTGTGCACCCGCCTCTGGCTGCACCGCATTCTCTTCCGAAATAATCGGCACATCAGGCGTCAATTTCTGCAAGCCTTCCATAATCACCGCATGCGCTGCCATATCCGCATCCGTCACAGGGCTGGCATCAAGCTTACGCACCACGGCAAAACCACGCGCTTTCACGTCCATAATGGCATGCGCTGCCTTAAGTGCCAGCGCTGCAATCGCTAGTAATGTATCATCCATCACACACTCATACCCCATCCTTCGCATCTGCAATATCTTTTTCGCTTCCACCAAATTCTCGCATGCGATACACCACGCCAGACAGGGACAGGCCTATAGCAGGAAAAATCATGACAAAAACATACACCAACGAGCGCGACGCTCTTATCAACACCATCACCAAAGCCGCAGGCAAACTCTCCTCGCTTGAAACCCACTTCATCCAAAGTTTCTTCGCACAAGCCCCGCTTGCCGATATCCAGTTTTTTGAGCCACAAATAGCCGCCAAAACCGCTCAAGCGGCGTACCGTTTTGCACAAAAACGCAAAGGCACAGAACCCCTCATCAGCATCACATCCGCTCAAGCATCCTCAGGCATCACCATCAGCATCTTGGGCGATGACATGCCATTTCTGGTCGATTCCATTTCCATGCTGCTGCATAAACTCGGCATCAAAAACGAACTCACCCTGCACCCCATTCTCGCCGTCGCGCGCGATAGCAAAGGCGTGCTCACCTCCGTAAGCGCCGCCGATGAATCACACACGCTCGCACATGAATCCCTCATTGTGATCTGCACCAGCAGACTGCCGCAAAACCTAAGCAACGAAGACCTCACCGCACGCATCCGCAGCGCACTGCATAAAGTCCGCGCCTCGGTAAGCGATTGGAAGCGCATGTCGAAAGCCGCTCTCGCTGCTGCCGAACCATTTGAAACCCGCCTGCCCGGAATCCCAAGTGCTGAAGCATGGGAAATCGGCGATTTCCTGCGCTGGCTTGCCGATAAAAACTTCGTGTTCTTAGGCCTTGGCGAATTCGATTTCACCTCACAAAAAAACACATCGCAGCTCCGCCTGAACAGCAAAACCGCGCTCGGGCTTTACACCCTGCCCGTGCAGGATTCAGTTGCAGATAACACCGCACCGATTGAGCATCGCAGCACCCCCACCACTGCGCGCTTCATCGAAATCACCAAATCCAGCGAACCATCCGAAGTGCACCGCGCCGTACCCATGGATATGATCGCCGTAAAACGCTACGGAAAGCTGGGCAATATCGTGGGCGAAACCCGCATTCTTGGTTTGTTCACCTCCAACGTCTATTACCAAACCACCGATGCAATTCCCATCATTCGCCGTAAAGTCGCTCGCGTTATCGAACGCTCAGGCTTCGATCTGCTCAGCCATAATGGCAAATCTATGAAAGCCATTTTGGAATTCCTGCCGCGTGATGAATTATTCCAGCTCAGCGAAGATGCCCTCTTCACCCTCAGTATGGGCATATTAGCGCTCGAATCACGCCCCAAAGTACGCCTCTTCACCCGTATCGATGCATTCGAGCGCTACGCGAGCTGTATTGTCTATGTCCCGCGCGAACGCTTCACCACCACCGTGCGCGAACAGATAGAACGCATTCTGGCACGCGCCTATAATGGCAACGTCATCACCTTCTACACCCAAGTATCCGACTCTCCACTTGCGCGCATCAACATCTTAATTGCCACCACCCCCAAACACATCCCAACCCCCGCAATCGAAGCGCTTGAGCACGAAATCACCGATCTCACCAATCTGTGGGCCGATGCACTGCGCACAGCTGCCATCACACAATTCGGCAAAACCGAAGGCGAAGCAGTGGCAGGCAACTACGCCAACGCATTCGACAGCGCCTATATCACCGCCCACACAGGTATCTCCGCCATCTCCGATATCAAGCGCATCAAAGAAGCCGTCGCAGGCGATGGATTGGCACTCGAACTGTTCGAACGCGTAGGCGAAGCCTCCACCGACATCCACCTCAAATGCTACACTACCGACACCGCCTCCACCTTATCCGATGTCGTGCCCATGCTTGAAAATATGGGCACCAAATTGGTCGAAGTGCATCCCTATCTTGTACGCCCTCTGGATGGCCCCGCCATAGTAATCCGCGATTTCGTATTGCGCCTTCCTGCTGGCCACACGCTCGATTTATCCACCCACAAAGCGCGCCTCGAATCTGCCATAAGCAATATCTGGCGCGATATATTTGCCGATGATGCCTTAAACGGCCTGCTCTTCAAAACCACGCTCACTGCGCGCGATATCGATATACTGCGCGTATTCTGCCGCTACCTGCGCCAAATCAATTTCGCCTTCGGCCAAATGGTCATCTGGCGCACACTGAACAGCAACGCAAGCATAGCCGAAAAACTCGTGCAGTATTTCAATGCCCGTTTCGACCCCGCGCAAAAATCACGCGAATCGGCGATGGAAAAAATCAAAACCTCCATCCTGCAGGATCTCGAATCCGTGAGTAACCTCACCGATGATCGTATCATCCGCCGCCTGCAAAGCCTTATGGAATGCGCGGTGCGCACCAATGCTTTCCAACCAAGCGCGATAAGCAAAAACAATAAGCCTTACATCAGTATCAAATTCCTCTCGCGCAACATTCCCGAATTACCATTGCCCAAACCCTACGCCGAAATTTTCGTCTATTCCATGGCAACCGAAGGCATCCATCTGCGCGGCGATACCGTGGCACGTGGTGGCCTGCGCTGGTCCGATAGGCCTGAAGATTTCCGCACCGAAGTACTGGGGCTCATGAAAGCGCAAATGGTCAAAAACGCGGTCATCGTCCCCTCAGGTAGCAAGGGTGGTTTCATCCTCAAACATAACCCTACCGACCGCGCCGCGCTGCAAGAAGTGGCCGTGAGCTGCTACAAACAATTCCTCTCAGGCCTGCTCGATATCACCGACAATATCGTGAACGGAAAAATCGTAGCTCCCGCCCACACCGTCCGTCACGATGGCGATGATCCCTACCTCGTCGTTGCCGCCGATAAAGGCACCGCCACCTTCTCCGATATCGCCAACAGCGTCAGCGCGCAGTATGGTTTTTGGCTGGGCGATGCTTTCGCCTCAGGCGGCTCCGCAGGCTACGATCACAAAGACATGGCCATCACCGCGCGCGTCGCATGCATTTCTGTCGCACGCCATTTCCGCGAAATGGGCCACGACATCGCACAAAAATCTTTCACCTGCGTCGGTATCGGCGATATGTCAGGCGATGTATTCGGCAACGGCATGCTGCTGTCAAGCAACATGCAACTCATCGCCGCTTTCAACCACCGCCATATTTTCCTCGATCCAACACCCAACAGTAAAACCAGCTTTGCCGAGCGCAAACGTCTGTTCGCCCTACCCCGCAGTGGTTGGAGCGATTACAACACCAAGCTCATAAGCAAAGGTGGCGGCGTGTTCGAGCGTAGCGTAAAATCCATTACCCTCAGCAAAGAAGTCCAAACCGCGCTTGCAACCGATGTCAAATCCGCCTCGCCCGATGAGCTAATTCAGCTCATCTTAAAAGCCCCCGTGCATCTGCTCTGGAATGGCGGCATCGGCACCTACATCAAATCCACCGAAGAGTCGCATGACGAAGTGGGCGACCGCGCCAACAATGCGCTGCGTGTAAATGGTGCAGAATTACGCTGCAATATTATCGGCGAAGGTGGCAACCTTGGCTGCACCCAACTTGGCCGCATCGAATATGCACGCACAGGCGGCCGCATCAACACCGATGCCATCGATAATTCTGCTGGTGTCGATTGCTCCGATCACGAAGTAAATATCAAAATTGCCCTAGGCCGTGCCGTATCAGCAAAACGCCTCACCCTCGCCAAACGCAACACGCTGCTTAAAACCATGGAAGAAGAAGTAGCGCATTTGGTGCTCGAAGATAACCGCTTGCAAACACAAGCCCTCACCCTCGCCGAAGCGCGTAGTGCAAGCCTGCTCGAACCGCTCGCCCAGCTCATGCAGGATTTAGAAAAACAAAACTTCCTAAGCCGCGAAGTCGAGTTTCTCCCCACCGACAAAGACATCGCCGAGCTCAAAGCCTCAAACCTTGGACTTACACGACCCGAACTCGCAGTCTTACTTGCCTATAGCAAACTCGCCTGCGCGCGCGATCTCAAGGGCAGCACCCGCTTAGACGATGCCTATTTCACGCGCGACCTCACCCGCTATTTCCCCCGTGCCATGCACAAACCTTACGCTGCCGATATCGCAGCCCACCCACTCAAACGCGAGATTATCGCAACCGTCCTCATTAACGAAATCATCAACCGTCTGGGCATCGTCAGCGTGCATCAGGCCATGCACGACACAGGCGAAGATACCCAAACCATCATCGATGCCTACGTATTCGTGCGCGATGTATTTGGTATCGATACGCTCTTTGGCAGCATCGAATCGCTCGATGGCATCATCACCCCCGCACTGCAACTCGAACTCTTCAGCACCGTGCGAGATTTCGTCAGCACGCAAATACAATGGGTAGCGCGCCATCTGCCCAAACCATTGCCATTTGCCGCATTCACCAAGCATTACATGCCCGCCATCGCCTCGCTGCAAAAACATTGGAAAACCATGCTCGCCCCAAGCGACATCGAACAAATACGCAGCAAAGCAGACAGTTACAACAGCGCCCATGTGCCTGCAGGGTTAAGCGAACATATCGCACTGCTTCCCGCATTATCCTCGGCTGGCATCATCATCGAAGCAAGCCGTGGCAGCACCCATAGCCCTGCCAAAATCGCTGCTATGTTCTACGCCGTCGAGCATGCATTAAGCATCGGCCAAATCAGCCGCAGCATTGCAGCACTTCCTGCATCCACCCCGTGGCAGCGCCAAGCAGCCTCCACCGCCAGCGCCACCGTAAGCGAGCTACAACAGCGCATCCTCACCACCATCCTTAAACGACACAGCAAAAGCGAAGACCCCGCAACCGCATGGCTACGCGCAAGCGACACCGCGTTCAAACGCTACCAGCGCTTCCTCGCCTCCCTCGGCATGATAGAAACACTCGATGCCGCCATGCTCTTCGTAGCCCTACACGAACTAGAACTCCTAGCCTCCGAATAACACACTACTCCTACCCACGGTTTGGAGAGTGAGCCAGATGGTAGGAGCGCTTGCCCCTTTTTCACACCGCAGCGTAGCAACGCTACGTGAGGATGTGCAAAAGGGGACGCGACGCTCCAGATGGTTCGCTATACAAACCGTTCCTAATGTTTGAAATGTCTTGTGGCAGTAAAGACCATAACAAGCCCACACGCCTCCGCCGCCGCAATCACTTCTGCGTCACGCATCGAACCACCAGGCTGAATCACCGCCGCAACCCCCGCACCGTGGGCTGCTTCCACATTATCCGCAAACGGGAAAAACGCATCCGATGCCAACACCGCACCCTGCGTCGAAAGCCCCGCTTGGGCCGCCTTATCACACGCAATCCGCACCGAATCGATGCGACTCATCTGCCCTGCACCAATACCAATCGTCGCACCACCCCGTGCCAATACAATCGCATTCGATTTCACATGTTTCGCCACCGCAAACGCAAAGCGCATATCCTCTATTTGTTCTGCACTCGCCTGTGCTTTCGTTGCAGGCGTCAGCGCATCCATCAGCGTGTCATCTGCCGTCTGCACCAGTACCCCACCCGAAATCGACTTCACCTGCACCGCTGAACTTACATGCGAATCCTGAACCACAAGCACCCGCAAATTCTTTTTCTGCGCCAGCATCACGCGCGCTGCATCCTCCACCGCAGGTGCAATAATCACCTCCAAGAATAAATTACCAATCGCATCCACCAGCGCTGGCGTCACTTCCCTGTTGGTTGCTAAAATCCCACCATATGCACTCACTTTATCGCAAATAAGTGCCTTGGTGAATGCCTCCACACTGTCACGCCCAATCGCCACACCGCAAGGGTTCGCATGCTTAATCAGCGCCACCGCAGGAGAGTCAAATTCCTGCACCAACTGCCATGCTGCATCCGTGTCATTGATGTTATTATACGACAGCTCCTTGCCCTGCATTTGCTGCGCACCCGCAACGCCCGCGCCATAACTATAAAGCGCAGCACGCTGATGTGCATTCTCGCCGTAGCGCAGCACCTGTGCCTTCTGCGCACCGAGCATGTAATCAGGCCACCCATCCCCATGCACGCTCGCAAAATACTGCGCAATCGCACTGTCATACGAAGCCGTACGCGCAAACGCTTTGCCCGCAAGCTGCGCCCTCAGCACTTTAGATACACCGCTCTGCGCCATCGCTTCTTGCACCCGCGCATAATCGGCAGGGTCCACAATCACCACCACGCCGTCAGAGTTTTTTGCAGCCGAACGAATCATCGCAGGCCCACCAATATCAATATTTTCGATGATATCTTCTGCTGCCGCACCCCGTGCCAGCGTTTCCTCAAACGGGTATAAATTCACCACCAGCAAATCAATCGGCGCAATACCATGCGCTTGCATGGTTTCTACATGCGCAGGAATATCACGCCGCCCAAGCAACCCACCATGCACCTTAGGGTGCAGGGTTTTCACGCGTCCATCCAGCATTTCAGGAAAGCCTGTAACATCGCTCACCTCAATCACTGCAACCCCCGCATCGCGCAATAATGTTGCCGTGCCACCAGTCGAAAAGATCTCCACACCTTGCGCTGCTAAAAATTGCGCAAACGGAAGCAATCCTGTTTTGTCCGATACCGAAATCAACGCACGCGCAACCATTCCTTTATTCCTTTTCTTCCTCTGGTAAAAACTCTGGCACAATCCCTTTAATCGCAGCCTTAATATCCCTCGGCACCCGCGTC
>JAIXZB010000101.1 GCA_027489915.1 Rickettsiales bacterium
ACTATGAGTATAATCGCAGGGCATGCAGATGACCAAGGCGTGGTACCAGAATGGACTCAAATTGTGGTTAAAGACAAAATTCGGTCGCAGGAATGACTCAAGAGGAATTTACAAAACGATGGCAAGCAGATGAACCCATATATAAGGCTTGGGGCGATTTTATTATATCCGCTATTATCGCAGAATTAAGCAAAAAGATTACTCCTATTTCAACTCACGATTTCTTAAAGATTCAGGTAACTCCGCGACTCAAAAAGGTAGATTCGCTTCTTGATAAGGCCTTTGCCAGAAATAAGCTCTATAAAGACCCTTATACTGAAATCACCGATAAAGTAGGCATCAGGTTTGTAGTTTTACTAACCGACCATATTAAGTTGGTTGAAGATATAGTTACTAGCAAAAGCAGTCCTTGGTCATACTCAAAGGATAAAGATTATGAAGCCGATCGTGAGAGTAACCCTTTAGAATTTACATACCAATCTGTTCACTACGTTCTAACTTCGAATGAAGCAGCTGAGCATACTGGCACAAAAATTCCCGCAGGAATAACTTGTGAAGTTCAGATAAGAACGCTTCTCCAGCACGCTCATTGTGAATTGACTCATGACACAACCTATAAACCTAAAAGCAAAACTACGTCTAAGGTTAAACGCCACGTTGCAAAAAGTATCGCCCTTATCGAGGCTGCCGATGACTACTTCAAAAAGGTATTTGAAGACCTGGAAGCTATAGATCAGGGCAGTCGAGAAATACTCTCGATACTAAGTTCTATCTATGAAACTAAAACAGGCCTGACTGCTAACCACGCTAAAACAAATATCATACTCGCTGATATATTGCTTGAACTAGCACCCGAGAAATTAGGTCAAGAGATAGAGGCTCTCTTATCTGCTAAGGGCTTTATTCTAACCAAAATCAAAGAAAATTATTCTACAGACCACTTTTATCGACAGCCAATAATTCTTCTCATATATCTTTTGGTTGAAAAAAATCCTGCCACCATAAAACAACGCTGGCCTTTAGAAGAAGCTCAACTGCAACAATTCTTTACGCAACTCGGCAAGTCATACGAAAGTGTTTAGTAAAACTTTCACTACGTTTTTGTATCACCGCCACCATCACATTCGAACTGATAACTTCCCCGGCAACTGAACCCGAAGTTATCAATTCGAAACTTGGCTAGCGTTAATGGCCGTGATTATGCCTAGTGACTTGAAATATATAAATAAAAGATGCTTACATCCCAACATGCAGTGGCATATCCAGTGAGATCCTGGAATACCCGACATGGGGAATGACATTTCCGTTTTTGCGCTCGAGATCTACCAACCCGTAGCGCTCCATCGTTTTAAGCGTTCGTGATAGGTTGGATTTCTCTCTACCCGTTTTTTGTGCAAGCTCTGTAAGTGTAAGGCCCTCTGCCTCACCAATAACTTCCAAAAGGACACGGTTCTTATCTGAAAGAATTTTTGCAAAGCTCTCGATACTCGTGAACCATACCTTAGGCTCATCCTTGCTGACTTTCCGCTTGCCTTTGGCAATCGCAATTGTGCGTTCTTTCATTTCTTCGTAGCCAGCAATTCCAATGCGCAAAGTCTTTTTCATCGAACTCCTCTTTCCTTCAATACTTTTTCTACTGCTTTCCAAAAATCTACCAATAACGTGCCCGCATCTTTGTATTCGTATGGCTTGACTGTTTTGAATCGATGCTTGTGGTCATGAGCTTTGTCTTTTGCTTTAGGAACCGGGTGGGCGTTATCAAACCCAACCAGACGTTCGTTTGAAGCAGCATGCAGCGTAAGCGAGTAACTCAAGCCATGAGGCCTTTCCAGAGTTACCGGCACCTGCTTCACTACAAACTTCACCCAATGACCGCCTTTCTCGTCGACCACAAGAATCTGCCCATCCAAGTCCAACAGGTGATCCAGACTTGCGTCGCGCTTTGCCATGATAAATTGTCCTTCTAAAATAGAAGTTATCATTAAGTGATAACCATATCAAGGTGGTTGTTATAATGAGTAGAGATAATGCTGTACGCCATCACATGCCCCTTTTTAACTGACTGTAAAATATAAACCTATTTTATTAACTACATAGTGAGAGGAAAACCAGTCCTCTAAAATTCGCGTCCACATGGCCAGATTCGACCTGGGAACAGACAAGCCCAAAATAAATAAGTGAATTCTGAGACAGCCAACTCGGAGATTCGCGACAGAACACTACCGGGGATATAAAATCCTTGGAATCTCGGACGTTACACGAACGTAAAATCACCACTGACAAAGCTTGTAGTAACGCCGCTGATCACAACGCTATTCCCGCTGCCAAAATCGATGGTCGCTTGCGATAGCCCGGTATTATACGTAATGATCGCTGACAACCCCGTCCAATCGAGTACGCCAGTGCTCGATGAGATCTCGATCACATCACCACCCGCAGCGCCTTCCCCATCGAATACGGTGATCGCATCCACACCATTACTGCTCGCGAACACGAATATATCGTCACCCGCACCACCCGTAAGCGTGTCATTGCCACCAAGCCCATCAAGCCGGTTCACGCCACTATTCCCCGTAAGTACATTATCACCCGCATTACCCATTGCATTAAGCCCCGACGACCCGGCAAGTGTCAGGTTCTCAACATTCGAACTCAAGGTGTAACTCACGGAGCTGCTGACACTATCTGTGCCTTCACTTGCACTCTCCACAATCACATCGCCTGTGTTATCGACAACATAACTATCGTTATCAGCTCCACCCACCATTGTGTCCGATCCCGAACCGCCATTTAGGCTATCGTTACCCGTTCCACCAATCAGCGAATCATTACCGTTGCCACCGTTCAACGTATCATTACCTGCATCACCATCAAGCGTATTTGCCCCCGTATTACCAGTAAGCGTATTAGCAATAGCATTCCCAGTTGCGTTGATATTGGATGAACCAGAAAGCGTAAGGTTCTCAACATCGCTACTCAAAGTGTAGGACACGGAACTACTCACACTATCCGTACCTTCACTGGCATTCTCCACAATCACATCGCCTGTGTTATCGACAACATAACTGTCATTATTGGTTCCACCTGCCATCGTGTCTGCGCCCGAACCGCCATTCAGGCTGTCGTTCCCCGTTCCGCCGATAAGCGAATCATTGCCATTGCCACCATTCAACGTATCATTGCCTGTACCACCATCGAGCGTATTCGCACCCGTATTACCAGTAAGCGTATTGGCGATTGCATTGCCAGTACCGTTGATATTCGATGAACCCGTAAGAGTTAGGCTTTCGATTTCGGCACTCAATGTATAGCTGACCGAGCTGCTGACGCTGTCCGTTCCTTCCGTAGCATTCTCAACGATCACATCGCTGGAATTATCCACTATATAACTGTCATTTCCAGCACCACCGAGCATTGAGTCTGCACCGCTTCCGCCATCCAGTGCATCATTGCCAGCATCACCATAAAGTGTATCACTACCCGCATCCCCGTACAGCGAATCAGTCCCGTTACCGCCGTAAGCAATGTCGTTATCATTACCACCATACATCCTGTCGGTATTATCTCCGCCAGAAAGTATATCGTTCCCGTTATCACCATAAATATAATCGTTACCATTCGATGCCGAGATAGAATCATCTCCACCATAACCATGAATAGTACTATCTCCACCGGGGTTACCGAGTAACGTATCGTTACCATCGCTGCCGTCAACCACGCCGATACCGCCACGGATGCCACCAACGAATGCAAAGTCAGCAGCTGTCAAGGCTTGAGTAATACCATACACAAACAAATTACTAATAGTAGTTCCCGGCATCTGGATATTCACGTATCCATTTGGATAATCGTATGTGAATTGTATGTTCGAGTAAGTAATCATACCAACATAATTAGCATCAATAACGATCTTATCTCCCCCCGTGATCCCTTCACCCTCGAAATCAGCGATCTGAGCTGTTCCTCGTATATCAAACCAATCATCACCATCGCCACCGATGACAACGCTACCACCCACGATACTGTCATCCCCATCGCCACCTTCAACCGTAGCAATCCCAACGATCGTATCGTCATAATCCGAACCTACCACGCATTCCATGTATGCATAGACATCGCCTTCAGCATCCCCGCCAAGGCCATACGCATTTACCAAATCTACAAAGACAGCCGCAGAGGATGCTGAATAGTCAACCGTGTCATAACCGCTGCCATCAACCAAGCTTGTCAGGTTGATGCCGCCATACATCGTATCCGCACCGATACCTCCGATAAGCGTGTCATCGCCTTGACCACCACATAAATGGTTATCAGCAGCATTTCCTATCAACACATCGTTGGCTATCCCTCCATAAACATTCTCAACATTGAGAAGCACATCGCCTTCAGCTTCTCCTCCTGATTGCGCCGTCGATAAATTGAGATCCACATAAACCGAATACTGGCTATTCCAGTAGCGCACCAAATCAATACCAGAACCCCCATTGATGGTATCAGCTCCATCGCCGCCCTCTAATTGATCGTTTCCACCATCACCTTGAATGGAGTCGTCACCGCCTCCTCCATATATTTCATCATCACCATCACCCAATGCGTCGTAACCATCGTCCCCATAAAGAGTATCGTTGCCAGCATAATTACTTGTAGGGTCTGCATAAATAATATCAGAACCGCCGCTACCAACAATGATGTTATGGCCATACCCATGCGACGTATTATCCCCCCTCAATTCATCGTTATACTCAGAACCATATATATTCTCGATTCCAGTAAGCGTGTCTGAACCTGTTGTGTATCCACCAGGGCTTAAATTAACTATAACTCCATATTCGGCGCTGAAATCGATCCAATCAATCCCATTCCCACCATCAAGTAAATCAGCACCAACGCCCCCTATCAGCGTATCGCTTCCATCACCCCCCACCAACGTGTCATCACCATCCAGGCCATAAATAATATCATCGCCCGAGCTGCCGGTGAGTGAGTCGTTACCACTGGTTCCTGTGTAAGTAGGCATAGGGCCTCGCAAAGAAAGGGTTACGTGAATGACATTTGACCCTTAGCAGAAAACCACCCCCACTTCAATGGCATTAGGGTTGATATAAATGCATGCGCCCTATGCTATGGAATCTCCATACTAGCTTTCTCAACAGTTCGAATTAAAACTAGCCTGAACTTTTCATTCTGAGCACTGCGTGGGAGGGTTTATGCAACGTGAAAAACGCCGCAGAAGACAGTTTGAGAACGAGCTTTTCTACAAAATCGAAGTGCAGGATTGGGAAGCGCACGTATCGTTCAACGATTACATATATATGAATCTCTTTGATTCCCCACCAAATCACGAACGACTCATTCTTGGCCTAAGGGGAACTCTGACTTCAACCATGTCGAAGAAAGTCAAAGTGGGGAAATATAGTAAGGTTCTGCTGTTCCCAAGCGCAG
>JAIXZB010000170.1 GCA_027489915.1 Rickettsiales bacterium
CGCAGGCCTGAGGCTTTTACTTCCTCGATAATTTTATCACGACCCCAGAGCAGAATTTCCTTTGTATTACTCCAATCACCACGCGATTTCGCACCCTTGAGCGAAGAGTCGTGTAGACTGTAGAGATTGGTAAAAATACGATCCTTATCGGCTAACATTATGCGCTCTCCTTCAAGGAAGTGAGGTCACCCACAGGCTCAGAAGTAGTGCGGCCCACTTGCGAACCAACCTGCACTTTTTCACCGCGTTTGAGTGCATTCAGCAAATCGCGGGTGTTATTGTAATTCAAATCCTCGTAATACACATCAGTTCCTGCGTGATCATTCACTTCCATCATAGGAGCATTACAGCACGCACCTAAGCACTCTACTTCGGTTACAGTGAACACCCCATCTGCCGAAGTTTGGCCAGGCGAAATACCCGCAACATCTTTGATAGCGCGCAATACTTCATCTGATCCACGCAGCCAGCATGGCGTGGTGGTGCAGCACTGCAAATGGTATTTACCTTGAGGAGCAAGATTGTACTGCGTGTAGAACGTGGTAATTTCCATCACACGAATTTTAGGCATACCCAACATTGCAGCAATATATTCAATCGCCGCCTGCGGAATCCAGTTATTATGCTGTTGTTGCGCTAACCACAAAAGCGGCATCACCGCCGATTGCTGGCGGCCTGCGGGGTATTTTGCAATATGCCACTTCGCTTTTTCCAGATTTTCTGGCGTGAATGCGAACGATGCGGGTTGCTCGAATGATTGTGTAACGACTGCACCTGCCATAACTACCTATCTATCTCCCCGAACACGATGTCGAGCGTTCCAATAATCGCCGAAACGTCAGCGAGCATGTGGCCCTTACTCATGAAATCCAAGCCTTGCAAATGCGCATATCCCGGAGCGCGAATCTTGCATTTATAGGGGCGGTTTGTACCATCAGACACCAGAAACACACCGAACTCTCCCTTGGGGGCTTCCACCGCCACATACACCTCGCCCGCAGGCACATGATATCCTTCAGAATAGAGTTTGAAGTGATGAATCAATGCCTCCATCGATTCCTTCATGAGCGCGCGCTTAGGTGGAGCAATCTTCACATCTGATGTAACTACTGGGCCAGTTGGCAACTTGGCTAAACACTGACGAATGATACGCAGACTCTGGCGCATTTCTTCCATACGAATTAAATAGCGATCATAGCAGTCGCCGTTTTTTCCCACAGGAATATCAAATTCCAATTCGCCATACACTTCATAGGGCTGCGATTTACGCAAATCCCATGGCAGGCCAGAACCGCGCAGCATTGGGCCCGAAAAACCCCAAGCTATCGCATCATCGGGCGCAATCACTCCCACATTTACGGTACGCTGTTTCCAAATACGGTTATTGGTGAGAAGCCCTTCCACGTCATCAATAACACTTCCAAACCCATCACAAAATGCGAGCATCTCAGCTTCCATCCCCGCAGGAATATCCTGATGCAGCCCACCTGGGCGAATATAGGCTGAGTGGAAACGGGCACCGCTTGCACGTTCATAAAACTCAAGAATACGCTCGCGCTCCTCAAACATCCACAAGAGCGGTGTGGTTGCACCAATATCAATCGCCTGAGTAGTTACATTTAGAATGTGATTCAGAATACGAGTGAACTCGCTAAAAATAACACGCAGATATTGCGCCCTAAGCGGAATCTCGCACCCAAGAAGTTTTTCAACTCCAAGGGAATACGCATGCTCCTGACACATCGGCGACACATAATCGAGGCGGTCAAAATACGGCAGCGCCTGCAAATAGGTCTTATGCTCAATGAGTTTTTCTGTGCCACGATGCAGCAAGCCAATATGAGGATCAGCGCGCTCCACCACCTCACCATCCATCTCAAGCACCAAACGCAGCACCCCATGCGCCGCAGGGTGCTGAGGACCAAAATTGAGGGTTAGATTCTTGAATTCAATATCTGACATCTAGAGGAACCTGTGTAAAATAAGAACATCCACCAAACCAAACCGCGCGTGCTGGTAGGCCTTGGGCAAGGTACCCACCACCTCAAAACCCAGCGACTGCCATAGTTTTACCGCGTATGTATTTGTAGACACCACAAAATTAAACTGTATCGCCTTAAACCCGCGCGCGCGCGCCACATCAAGCGACGCAACACCAAGCGCACGACCGATACCCATACTACGGAAACGGTTACACACAATATAAGATGCATTGGCCACATGATCCGCACGCCCTGTGCGGTTAAAGCGTATAGCAGAAACTCCTGCAACTTCGCCATCTACACGAGCAACAAGCGTTGTTACACAGTTTTTAAGCCAGTAATTACGCACCCATTCATCCGAAAGTTCATCGGTTTCATAAGAATAGGTCTCACCCTCATCGACAATCTCAAAAAAGATGCGTTTTATAGCATCGAAATCAGCATCAGTCGCTTCTTCAATTACAAAGGAAGCCTCAGTGACTTTAGCGGCTGCACTCATTTTACACCCGCTTTCTCGTCGCCAGGCAATACGTAATTTGGCCCTTCCCACGGACTTAAGAAATCGAAATTACGAAACGCCTGCGTAAGCTTGACAGGCTCATAGACCACACGTTTTTGTGCCTCATCATAGCGTAACTCCACAAATCCCGACAAAGGAAAATCCTTGCGCTGCGGGTGACCATCAAACCCATAATCCGTAAGGATGCGTCGCAAGTCGGGATGGCCCGAGAAAAACACGCCATACATATCCCAAACCTCGCGCTCCGACCAGCCAGCTGATGGGAACAACGCAGTAATCGAGGGCACGGGAACATTTTCACTTGCTAATAACTTGACACGAATACGCTGATTCAGCGTGTGGCTAAGTAGTAGATACACCAACTCAAAGCGCTCAGGCCGCGCAGGATAATCTATCGCGGTTACATCGATACACTGACGGAATTTGCAACGCATATCATCGCGCAAGAAAACAAGCAAAGCATGCAGTCGCACCGCATCCGTCCAAATAACAAGATCTCCCAAATGCACATCGCAACTAATCATTGACGCTGCTTGTTCGGCATTCAGATACTCGCCCAGTTGTTCTGATGTAAATTTCATACTACCTTCTGAACGAACTGGTGCGACGGATTTTTTTCTGCAACTGCAATATGCCGTACATCAGCGCTTCAGCAGTTGGTGGGCAGCCCGGAACATAAATATCCACAGGAACGATACGGTCACAACCACGCACAACAGAATAGGAATAGTGATAGTATCCACCCCCATTAGCGCAACTACCCATTGAAATCACCCAGCGCGGCTCAGCCATCTGGTCATAGACCTTACGAAGTGCAGGCGCCATTTTATTGCACAACGTACCCGCAACAATCATAACATCCGACTGGCGAGGGCTTGGGCGAAATACTAAACCTAACCTATCCATATCATAGCGCGATGCAGCCGCATGCATCATCTCCACCGCACAACAAGCCAAACCAAATGTCATTGGCCATAACGAGCCTGTGCGTGCCCAGTTGACCAACTTGTCTATATTGGCAACTACAAAACCTTTATCGTTGAACTCTTCCATCACACGCGTAAGCATGTCATCTTGCGAAGCTGCTGGCGCTGGAAGATTAGACTGCGACTGAACTATTCCCACTCCAGCGCTCCTTTTTTCCACTCATA
The DNA here is from genome assembly GCA_027489915.1 of Rickettsiales bacterium. Classification (GTDB taxonomy): domain Bacteria; phylum Pseudomonadota; class Alphaproteobacteria; order Rickettsiales; family UBA3002; genus JAIXZB01. The sequence continues at coordinate 3,654 of JAIXZB010000170.1, forward strand.
AATAAAGCCAATGGTAAGAATACCCAGAAACAACATCATTGACCAAAAACCAAACAGACCAATATTTGAGAGTGAAATTGCCCAAGGAAATAAAAACGCAATTTCAAGATCAAAAATAATAAACAAAATGGCAACAAGGTAAAAGCGCACATCGAATTGTCCACGTGCATCTGAGAATGGTGCAAATCCGCACTCATAAGGCGATAACTTCTCTGCATCAGGCTTAGAGCGCGCAACCACAAACGGTATAGCGATCATCACAATAGAAAGTGCCGCGGCAATGCCGAGGAAAATAAGAATAGGGAAATAGGACGCAACTACCGCTTCCATGAATATTCTGCTCTCTTGTTCTTTTCGCTGCTTATAGCAGCTTCATCGCGCCCGAGAAGTGTTTTTTTACAAGATAACTATAGTGTGAATAAAACGTAATTATTAGTGCTATTTTAACACAGAGGACATACTGCATTCGTAGTGACATTAGATCCATTACATATTCTGCAAAAAACCTATGGATACCATGAGTTCCGAGGACACCAGCGTGCAGCTATTGATGCCGTATTACAAGGCAAAAGTGCTTTTGTGTTAATGCCAACAGGTGCAGGTAAATC
>JAIXZB010000045.1 GCA_027489915.1 Rickettsiales bacterium
AATATGTTAGGGTAATCATCATGTTTATGCAGCGGCATATCGCCCAACAAAATCCTGCCCGATTCTAATGGATGCAGCCCTGCAATGGCGCGCAGCAGGGTCGTTTTGCCCGAACCATTTGCGCCCTCCACCAACCATATATCGGTTGGCTCAGCACGCAGGGAGATGCCTTCGCACAAGGTTACGCCCTCGCGTGCGATGGATACAGATTTCAAAGTCAGTGCCTCATTTTCTTTCATAGATGCGAGTGTGGTGACATAGAATAGCTTCAATCTCAAGCCAGCATTGTAGCAATGCCGTTACAGCCATTAATAAAATGCTTACAATTGACTGTTATAACTCTTCTCTCACTCGCGTACTCTGCCAAATTGCGCCTAGATGCAGGTAATAAAAAACACATTACGGAGACACTTCAGATGACCACCTCAATCGACAGCTTGAAAACCTACACCACCCTAACCGCTGCTGGTAAAACCTATGGCTATTACAGCCTTCCCAAAGCGGCTTTGGCGTTAGGTGCAGAAATTGGCATGCTGCCGTTCAGCCTGCGCATACTTCTCGAAAACTTGCTGCGCTTTGAAGATAATAACACTGTGAAACTCGATGACATCAAGGCGTTTTCTGCTTGGCTAACCTCACGCAATGAACCGCGCGATATTGCCTTCCGCCCTGCCCGCGTTCTCATGCAGGATTTCACCGGTGTTCCTGCTGTAGTGGATTTAGCTGCCATGCGTGAAGCGGTAAAGGCCATGGGTGGAAACCCCAACAAAATTAACCCGCTTTCTCCCGTGGATTTGGTTATTGATCACTCCGTAATGGTCGATAATTATGGCACCAGCACAGCATTTAAAGAAAACGTTGATTTGGAGATGGAGCGCAATAAAGAGCGCTATGCATTCTTACGTTGGGGGCAAAAATCGTTCGATAATTTCCGTGTAGTACCGCCTGGAACGGGTATCTGCCATCAGGTGAATCTTGAATATCTTGCTAAGGTAGTGTGGACCAAAAAAGAGGGTGACAGAATCATTGCCTATCCTGACACGCTTGTTGGAACGGATAGCCATACCACCATGGTCAACGGCCTTGCTGTTCTGGGCTGGGGTGTGGGCGGTATCGAGGCAGAAGCGGCTATGCTTGGTCAACCTATTTCGATGCTGATTCCCGAAGTAGTAGGCTTTAAACTTACTGGCAAAATCAAGGAAGGTGTTACTGCAACAGATTTGGTACTTACCGTAACCCAAATGCTGCGCAAAAAAGGGGTGGTAGGCAAATTCGTTGAATTCTATGGCGAAGGCCTCAACCACTTACCACTCGCAGATCGCGCAACCATTGCCAACATGGCACCTGAATATGGCGCAACATGCGGTATCTTCCCTATCGATGTGGAAACCATCAATTACCTCAAGCTCTCTGGCCGTGATGAAGATACGATTGCACTCACCGAAGTCTACGCAAAAGCGCAAGGCATGTGGCGCGATGAAACCACGACAGACCCCGTATTCACGGATACACTGTCGCTTGATATTTCTACAGTTGAACCCTCACTTGCTGGGCCAAAACGTCCGCAAGATAAAGTGCTTTTGTCGGATGCCACAAGCGCATTCCAAAAAGAACTTCCAACGCTCAATGCGGGAAGCACCCCTGCGGGGCAGGCTATTAAAGTTGCAGGTTCCGACTACAGTATCCAGCATGGCGATGTTGTAATTGCTGCCATCACAAGTTGCACCAACACTTCTAATCCTTATGTAATGATGGGTGCGGGATTAGTTGCTCAAAAGGCTGCTGCACTAGGTCTTAAAGCCAAACCATGGGTTAAAACCTCACTGGCCCCTGGGTCGCAGGTGGTGAGTGAGTGTCTGGAAAATTCAGGTCTGCAAACATCGCTCGATGCTGTTGGGTTTAACGTTGTGGGCTATGGCTGCACGACCTGTATCGGCAATTCTGGTCCACTGCTTGATCCGATTGAAGCAACCATCAAGGATAATAACCTTGTGGTGGCGTCTGTTATTTCGGGTAATCGGAACTTTGAAGGCCGCGTGCACCCTCTCGTGCGCGCCAATTACCTCGCCTCGCCTATGCTGGTTGTGGCGTATGCCATTGCAGGTTCAATGAATATCGACATCACCAAGGATGTGATTGGCACCAGCAAAGATGGGCAAGCTGTGTATCTGAAAGACATCTGGCCATCGAACAAAGAAGTAGCTGATACTGTGCTCAAAACCGTTACCGCCAAAATGTTCAAAGAGAAATACGCCGATGTATTCAGTGGCGATAAAGCATGGCAAGGTATTGCTACTGCAACTGGCCTAACATATGGCTGGGATAATAGCTCCACTTACGTGCAGAATCCTCCGTATTTCGAAGGTATGTTGCCAACATCGAAAGGCGATACGCACGATATCAAGGGAGCAAGGTTGCTCGCAATTCTTGGTGATTCGATTACGACCGATCATATTTCTCCAGCAGGCAATATTTCCAAAACCAGCCCCGCTGCGAAGTACCTGTCGGAAAACAAAGTCGTTCCTGCAGATTTCAACTCTTACGGTGCGCGTCGTGGTAATCACGAGGTGATGATGCGCGGCACGTTCGCCAATACCCGCATTAAAAACGAAATGCTCGATGGTGTCGAAGGTGGCATGACTAAGTACCTCCCAACCTCCGAGCAGATGTCGATTTACGATGCGGCTATGCGTTACAAGGCTGATGGCACTCCGCTTGTGATTGTTGCAGGCACGGAATATGGCCCA
>JAIXZB010000171.1 GCA_027489915.1 Rickettsiales bacterium
CCCCTCGCTGCGACGGGCTCTGTGAGCGGTACTACTTAAGGTATCGGTGGTTGCCACATGGCCTTTGCTGAGGGAAGGGCTGACGGCGGGTTTTTCTTTGCGCCATGGTTCTTTGGCAAGGGTTTCGCGGTGCTTTTTGCCAACACGCACGAAGGGTTTTTTATCAGCTTTTTCAACGGCAGGCGGTTTTTTGGTGGCTGCCGAAGTGGGAGCGCTTGGTGCTGCGGCTCTGCTTGGTTTTTTGCCTTTGCGGTGTGGTTTTTTTTCGCTCATGCGATGCCTTGGGCTGGGCTGCGCATTACATCGGAGGCGAGGCGAAGATAGCGCAGTTTGGTGTCTTTATCGTTTAGCAAATAATCTCGCGCACTGAGATTATCTATTCCTTGATTGAACAGATGAATGCGAGTGGCGTTTTTGAGTGCTTCGACCCCTACATCTGCACTCGGCATGAATTTTGTGCCCTCTGGGAATTGACGTGCTGTTGCATCGTAGATGCTGTTACCCGGCAGAATGTTCAGATAATGTGAGCCTTTTTTGTTATCGGGCGTGCTGAATAATATGCGCACAATATCGCCACCTAAATGGTCTTGTACTATGAGGGATGTGATGGCGCATTGGCCCCATGCGGCGTTTGCGCGGGTCCAGTTTTTGGGATCGCTTGAGGTGCATTGTTTCCAACAGATTGCGAGTTCTCTCTCAAGTGCTTCTTTGGTTAGGGTGCGGGTCATAGTGCTGGCCTTTGCTGTTTGTAGGTTTTGCAGGCGGCAACGAAGGCTTTGAACAAGGCGGTATCGGCGGGGGTGACATGGTATTCGGGATGCCACTGCACGCCGATGCAGAACGGGTGGGTGGGGAGTTCGATACCTTCGATGACGCCGTCAGGTGCAGTCGCATTGACGATGGTGCCGCTTGCGGGCGTTGCGATGGCTTGATGGTGTGCAGAATTTACAGCGATAGTGCTGCTGCCGAGGATATGGTGAAGTTGTGAGCCTTCTTTGATTGCGACATCGTGCCCTGCTTCGGTGCGGGGGTTTGGCTGTTCATGGGCGAGGGCGTTTTCGATGCTGTCGGGTATGTGCTGAATGAGGGTGCCACCTAGTATCACGTTGAGTAATTGTTCGCCGCCGCAAATGCCGAGTATTGGGATGCCGCGCTCGATGCAGCCTTTGGTGATGGCCCATTCGAACTGGGTGCGCCGCGGTTTGGTTTCGACACGGTCGCTTTTTACTTCCTCGCCATACATTTCGGGTGGTACATCGAAATTGCCGCCCGTGATGACGAGGCCATCGAGCAATTCCAGATAATGTGGCACATGTGCGATTTCGTGCGGCAGGGCGATGGGGGTTGCGCCTTGTGCGGCCACGGATGCACAGTAATTATCACGAATCGCATACCACGGGTGTTTGGAATATTGGCCGGTGGGGGCGCCGGTTTCGTAATCCAGTGTGAAGCCTATGAGGGGAATGTTTTGCATAGCGAATCATCTACCGCGTCGTGACCGCTTGGTCAAATCCTCATGTAGCTCTGCTACACTGCGGTTTGCCCAAGCGGCAAGCACTCCTTGTATATGATGCACTCTGCAAAACAACGCTATCGCGTGAAGAATGATAGGGAAAGAATACTTGTCAGGGCAGCAGAATTTGCGCATATAGTGGGGTATAATAGGGGAAAAAAATGTCGTTACCGTCGTTATTTGGGGTGTTTATTGGGCTTGGGTTGCTCTTGTTTGCGACGTTCATGGCGACCGATAACCCTATGGTGTATTTAAACTTTGAGGCGACGTTTATTGTGCTTGGCGGCTCGATTGCGGCGGCGTTCATGAGCTATCACTACCCGTATGTGATTACGGCGTTTAAGGCGACCTGGTGGATGTTCAAAAAGCCGAAATCGACACGTGAGGGACTGAATACCGAGATTTTACGGCTGATAAAATGGTCGTATCTGGTGCAGGCGAAGGGGGTGCCAGGGCTGGAGGATGAAATCCGCAAGGTGAATGCGAATGACCCGATTGTGAAATATTGCTTGGAGCTTATTGCTTGCGCGCATCGTCCCGAAGAATTGCGGCTGATGATGACCAATGCGGTGGAGAGTGAATTTGAGCGCAAGACGATTCCCGTGCAGGTGCTTAAAGGCATGGCAAGCAACGGGCCAGCGTTTGGGATGATTGGAACATTGGTGGGGTTGATTGCGGTGCTGCAAGGCATGGGTGCTGGTTCTGCGGGGTTGATGCAGGTGGTGGGGCAAGGGATGGCGATTGCGCTGACCACGACATTGTATGGTGTGTTATTTGCGCGGATGGTGTTTTTGCCTGCAGCGAACAAGCTGCTGCAATCGGAAGAAGAAGAGCGGTTCCGTAACCTGATGGTGGTGGAGGGGCTGATTATGCTTGCTGAGCGCAAATCGCCGCGCTTTATGCAGGATAAGCTCAATAGCTTTTTGGAGCCTGCACGGCATTTCAACATTGATGCGCAGGTGAGAAGTTTAAAGCCGAAGCTGTAGGGATTACGGGTACTATTTATGCAACAGCATATCGCACCGATTCAGTTGAAGCCGCGCACCCGCCGCGAGGAGGGGGATACGGATGATTGGCTGATGACGTTTGCCGATACGGTGACGTTGCTGATGGCGTTCTTTGTGATTTTATTCACGCTATCGGAGCCGAACCCTGAGCAGTTCATCAAGCTTGCTGCGCAATTGAAGCTTGAGGGTTTCATGAAAGTGGAAGTGGAAAGCGAGAGCAAGGAACTGAAAGAGCAGTTGCAACTGATGCTTGAGGATTCGGGCTTTGACCAGTTTGCAACGATTACCGAGACGGATCAATTCATTGAGATGGAGCTTGCGAGCAGTTCGTTTTTTGAGCCCGGCTCGGCGCGATTTGCGGGAAATGGCATTCCGCTGCTTGAGAAAATGGCGCTGCAGCTGAAGCGGTTTGAAAAATCAAATACGGCAGTGGTGGTGGAAGGCCATACCGATGATTCGCCGATTGCGACTCAGCAATTCCCCTCGAATTGGGAATTATCGGCTGCGCGGGCGGGGAATTTGGTGCGATTTTTGATTGCGAAGGGTATTCCTGCCGACAAGCTTAGCATTGCGGCGTATGCCGACACCAAGCCTAAAGCCGCGAACCGTGACGCTACGGGCAACCCGATTTTTGCGAATCAGGAATTGAATAGGCGTGTGGTGGTGAAGATTGTGAAGCGGAATTAGTAGCACTGAAACGTGCGCCTATTTTGTGGCTTTCTTAGTTTAAAATGCGTTTATGACGCGATAATCACATACTTTGCTGGTATTGGTTAACGTGTATCTGGCAGCAAAATCGGCACCGTTCGCAGCATTGGTGCAGTTGTCAGAATATTTCACTACCACTTTACCTGTTCCTGGCATTCCATCATCCGATTTTGTATCTAGATTCCAGGATTCTTCTGGCAACAAAACAGGTGCAGTTGTTCCGTTGCCATCTGCTTGTATATACAGCCAGTTGCGCCAAAACCCATCGAAATTGACGCCGCTGCCTGTTATTAAACTTGTGCGTGCGCCTACAGTCCATCCGCTGTTGGATAATTTAGATGCCATGGCATTGGAGCCATAATTGGCATCATTGGTGGCGATAGTTCCAGCTATGCCTGTATAGCTTCCTTCGATAAGGCCTGCGTTACTAAGATGCTGCCAGAAACCATAACTCTCACCTGTTTGGCTTGCTGCGCCAGCGTTGTTGATAAATCCATCGCCATTACCATTGCATGTGCCAGCGCCAGATGGGCTTGCAGCCCCGCAGTTGGTCATAGTGCCCCAGAAGGCAGTGGCATTACCCATATCGCCTGGGATGGCAAAATATTTATCGCGGAAGGTGCTGGTTGCCGTGAGAATACGCTGGGATTCAGTTGACACGCTGCGCAACTCGGCTGCGCGGATTAAGGATTGGCCAGCGAGGATGCCGCCTGTGAGCAGGCCGAGGATGACGAGGACGATGGAAAGCTCGACTA
>JAIXZB010000120.1 GCA_027489915.1 Rickettsiales bacterium
GGTCATCAAATGTAGTCATAGTTCCTCTAAACAGATTAATTCGTTATAGACGTTGCGTCTCATACGCAGTATCTATAAAGCCACGTCAACTACCAGTATTATTTTTTACCATTGAAGGGCGCCATGAGCAAAACTCCGATTTACGAAGGCAAAGCGAAAAAACTATTCGAAGGCCCAGAGCCAGGAACCCTTATTCAGCATTTCAAAGACGATGCCACCGCCTTCAACAACAAGAAAAAAGGCACCATTCAGGGCAAAGGCATCATCAACAATAAAATCTCCGAATACATCATGCTGCGCCTTGGTGAAATGGGCATCCCAACCCACTTCATTCGTAACATCAACATGCGCGAACAGCTGGTACGCGCGTGTGATATTGTACCGCTAGAAATCATTATCCGCAACTACGCCGCCGGCAGCTTTGCCGAACGTTTTGGTGCCTTTGAGGGCGAACCACTCGGCTCACCCCTCATCGAATATTGCTTAAAAGATGATCGCTTGGGCGATCCCTTCATCGCCGAAGACCACATCTTCGCGTTCGGCATCGCCGAGCCCGATGAGCTCGATGAAATCCGTCACTACGCCTACCGCATCAATGATGTATTGAGTGGCCTTTTTTACGGCCTTGGCATCCGACTCATCGATCTGAAGCTCGAATTTGGCCGTGTATTTCTTGAAGAAGAAGGCGCCGTATCACAAATCGTACTCGCCGATGAAATCTCGCCCGACACCTGCCGCCTGTGGGATGTCACCACCAACGACAAAATGGACAAAGACCGCTTCCGCCGCGATCTAGGTGGTGTCGAAGGTGCCTACCGCGAAGTGGCGCGTCGCCTCGGTGTGCTACCAAGTGCCGATGTGGTGCAATCCCCCAAATTTGGCGATAGCAAACCGGCAAAAGGCAAAGCAAAAGCCAAGCCTGCTGCGAAAGCAAAACCTGCTACCAAGGCAAAGCCAGCTGCCAAAAAACCAGCGCCTAAGAAAAAGAAATAATCCTCACATTCTGAGTAAAAGAAATGAAAGCCAAAATCCACATCACCCTTAAAAACGGTGTCCTAGACCCACAAGGAAAAGCCATCGAAACCGCACTCGATCACCTTGGTTTCTCTGGCGTTGAAGCTGTGCGCGTTGGTAAATATATCGAACTCGATTTGCAAGGCCTAAGCGCCGATAAAGCGCAAAGCACTATCGAACAGATGTGCGAAAAATTACTTGCCAATACCGTAGTCGAAAATTACCGCATCAGCATCGAGTAACATGCGCCGCACACTCGCATATGCCCTTGCAGCACTTATTATTACCCCCTCTGCACAGGCGCAAACCGCGCGCGAGCTGCAACCACATCAGCGCCGTGGGCTTCCCTCACTGTATTCCATCGATTTAGGAAAAACATGGGCAAATATAACTGAGTTCCAATCCACTAAAATCGACCTATCAGGCAAAGCGCGCGCCAATAAAGGCTGCGGCTCTGACACCTATTTCACCGTCACGCTCGATTTCGATAATGCACTCGCCTATTCCGATTTAGAAACCGCACTCACAAAATTCGATAAGCAAGCTATGAGCACTAAAGTGCGCCAGATGTTTTACCCAAACGGCGAAGTCTATGAACTAAGCCCTCCTGTGCGTGGTGCATTCGCCAATACCGAAGCCTTCGCTAGCGCCTACCGCGTCACCTTCTCCGATGGCAGGCGTTACCGCATGCGCCATTACACCACCTTTGCTTCAGGCTACTATGTGCATTTCAACACCTATAACCTCACCAAAGATGATTTGCGCGCAGCACCATGCTTCAAACAATTATTCGAAACGATTACCTTCCGTAAAGTGAAAGCAAAATGACCTTCTCCTCCTCTGTCATCGTATTCCCCGGCTCCAATTGCGACCGCGATGTATTCACCGCACTTGAATCTCTTGGACTTAATCCCAGCTATATCTGGCACAGCGAAACCAGCTTGCCCAAAACCGATTTAGTCGTACTCCCAGGAGGCTTTTCCTACGGCGATTATCTGCGCTGCGGTGCCATGGCCGCACGCTCACCCATCGTTGGTGAAGTGAAAAAACATGCCGAGCGTGGCGGCTTGCTGCTTGGCATCTGTAACGGCTTTCAAATCCTTTGTGAAACAGGCTTGCTGCAAGGCACCCTCATGCGCAACACCCACCTCAAATTCAATTGCCACGATGTGCATCTGCGCGTTGAATCCACACACTCCCCCTTCACCCGCAACTACACAAAGGGGCAAGTAGTCAACTTCCCCGTCGCTCACATGGAAGGCAATTATTTCGCAGACAGCGAAACCCTAAAATCACTCGAAGGCGAAGATCAAATCCTCTTCCGTTATGCAACACCAGAAGGCAAAGTAGCGCCCGATGCCAACCCCAATGGTGCTGCCGCAAACATCGCCGGCATCACCAACAAAACCCGCAATATACTAGGCCTCATGCCCCACCCCGAACGCCACTGCGACATTCTAACAGGCGGCATCGATGGCGTGGCATTGTTCAAAGGATTACTGGCCGCCTAACCATCCCCAAACCGTCACCTCTAAAATCCCGATAAATTAACCTCTCCTTAACTTTTACACGTTATTCTTTCAATTAAGGGGAAGCGGCAAGCAATCCCCACAAGGCTTGAGTAAAAGGCCCAGGGAGAGGACGAATATGCGTGGTGCAACCGTTAGCGCTGTAAATGCAGGTGCCTTCGAAGCCGTAACATGGCAAGGCATGATGTCTATGGGCAAAAGCCTAGGACTTGATGCCAAACAAGTAGGCAGCATGTATGAACAATTCTCCGCCCAGTTCCGTGAAATGACGAGTGCCATCCCAAATCTAGAGATTCCAGCTCGAAGCTTGCAGGCGTCTCAAGCAAACGACGCCCCTCACCATGGTGGCGTGCCTCGCGTTCAAGGCGCAGAAATAAC
>JAIXZB010000113.1 GCA_027489915.1 Rickettsiales bacterium
ACGGCACTGCAGAGATTTTGAAACAAAAACCAACGATAAGCAGCACCAGCCCAACAATAAGCCCCGCGGAAACAGCCGTTGAACCCTCACCTTGTCCACCAAACAATTCACCAAGCACAGTAAAATTAGTGCTACCAGAAAATCCATAAATCAATGACGCACCATACAGCATCATACCCGACGCTAAGGCACCAAGTATGAAATACTTAAGCCCCGCTTCGCTCGAACGCGCATCATCACGCGCGAAACTTGCTAAGATGTAAAGCGATAAGCTCGATAATTCCAACCCCATGTATAACGTCAGCAAATCATTCGCTGAAATCATGACCATTGCGCCAACAACCGACAAAAGTATCAGCACAGGATACTCAAATTTACGATGAGGCTGAGAAGACAACCATTCGACTGATAACACCAGCACTAACAGTGATGATAAAATGACGAGTGCCTTGGCAAACTGCGTGAAGCTATCAACGCGAATAAGATTATTGAACCCATATAAAGGCTCTCCCCCGTATGGAAGCACAGACAGAGAATACGCAAGCAATAATACTGATAGGCAGCATAACCCTATCGTTACGCGATTACCTCGAAATGCGCCATACATAAGCGCAAGCACGGCACCTATTGTAAGCATCAACTCAGGCGCCATCAGAGCAAGATCACTGGCAACGAACTGCATTATTTAGCACCTTTTTCTATCGCTTTATCGTTATCTGGGGTATTATCAATATTCGTTGGAGAGGATTCATGGATTTCAGCACTATCGACCCCAGCATGGTTGCCCTTGGTATTGGCGGGCTTGTTGCGTTCGTCCTCATCAGCCGCTTTATCAGCTTTGTCTTTCGCCTCGTTATCATCGGAGGCATTATCCTTGCCTGCATTAGCCTGTTTGGCAGCGGAGGGGCTGGCGTCTGAAGCTGTACCCGTTTGGGCAAGTATTTGCAATACAGGCGCATTAATAAGATTGAATACTGGCTTTGGATACACCCCAAGCAACAACACCGACACAATAAGCGGGATAAACAACATCCATTCGCGGGTCGATAAATCCTGCAACTGCTCAACTTCATGGTTGGCTACTGGCCCATACATCACACGGCGATAGAGCCAAAGCATATAAGCAGCACCTAGAATCAAACCTGTCGCAGCACCAAGTGTCGCCCACTGGGAAGCCTGATATGCACCAACCAGCACTAATAGCTCTCCCACGAATCCTGAAGTGGCGGGCAAACCGACCGATGCCATGGTAAACACCATAAACACCATTGCAAAGCCTGGCATAACATTGGTCACACCACCATATGCATCAATTGCTTTAGTGTGCATTCTGTCATACAGAACGCCCACACACAAAAATAGCGCGCCAGAAACAAGGCCGTGGCTTATCATTTGGAAAATTGCACCCTCTATGCCTTGCTGGGTAAAGCTAAAAATTCCAAGCGTCACATATCCCATGTGAGCAACAGACGAGTACGCAATTAGCTTCTTCATATCCTCCTGAACGAGCGCCACAAGAGAGGTGTAGATAACAGCAACCACACTTAATCCATACATCATCGGTGCAAAATAATGCGATGCATCGGGCAGCATCGGCAATGAGAACCGTAAGAAACCGTAGGCACCAAGTTTTAGTAAAATACCTGCAAGGATAACCGATCCAGCTGTTGGAGCCTGTACGTGTGCATCTGGCAACCATGTGTGAAATGGCCACATCGGCACTTTAACCGCAAAGGAAGCAAACATGAGTAGCCAGAGATATTTCTGCACATCAATATCTAAATCAGACGTTTGCTCCATTAATGTCGGAATATCCATAGTTCCGAAGGTGAAGTACAAATACAGCATTGCAAGCAAGAACAGAACCGACCCAACAAGCGTGTAAAGGAAGAACTTATAGGCTGCGTATACACGTTTATCACCACCCCAAACACCAATGATTATATACATCGGAATCAGCACAGCCTCGAAGAATAGGTAAAACAACAACAAATCAAGTGCAATGAACACTCCGATAACAAGCGCCTCAAGCAATAAAAACGCTATCATATACTCACGTACACGGCGGGTGATAGATTCCCAACTGCATACGATACAAAACGGCATGAGAAACGCCGTAAGCACCACCATAGAGAGTGAAATACCATCCACACCAACATGGTAGGTAATATTGTAATCCTTAAACCAAGGTAACATCTCCACGAGCTGAAAATCAGACTTATCCGCATCAAACAATGCAAGAGCAAATAAAGATAATGAGAGCACAGCGCCCGTAACCAGAACAGCCAGCCAGCGGGCAGCAGCTGCGCCCGCCTCTCCTTCACGGGTAAATACCGCTATCAAAAAAGCGCCAATCAGCGGAACAGCTACTAACGATGAAAGTATGGGAAAATCCATATTAACCTACCCACACAGTATAAACGAGCCACGTAAGTGCAGCTATAAGACCAAGAATAGTCGCAAACGCATAATGATACACATAACCCGTTTGCATACGACTTGTGACACCCGCACACTTAACACTAAGCCACGCAACGCCATTGGGCCCGAGTCCATCGATAATACGCGTATCAACAAAACGCCACAAGCCGCGTCCAAACGCAAAAGCACGTTTAACAAACACAAAGTTATACAATTCATCCATATACCACTTATTCAGCAAGAAGCGATACAAACCGGCCAACGAATCGGCCAGCCGCATAGGCAATTCAGGAGTACGAATATAAAACACAAACGCCAAAGCTATGCCAAGTAGCGCCACTACAAACGGTGCAAGCGGAACCCATGAAGGCACATGGTGAGCTGCCACAAGCGTATTATTATCTTCTAAAACGAAAATAGCGTCATTCCAGAAACTATGGCTTCCATCCACCATTCCAAACCCTACCTTGCCAATAAATCCTGCGAATAATGCACCAGCCGCAAGCAATGCTAACGGCAGCAACATAATTTTTGGCGATTCATGCACGTGCTCCATAGTGTGATGATCAGCACGTGGTTTTCCGTGAAACGTCATGAACAACAAACGCCATGAATAAAACGCAGTAAAGAATGCGGCGCTAATGCCCATCCAAAATGCAAATTGGCCTTGCAGCGAGTGGTCTGCATACGCAGCCTCAAGAATAATATCTTTGGAATAATACCCAGCAAAATAAGGAAGACCCGCAAGCGCAAGTGATCCTATCCACATATAAGCATAAGTAATAGGAACATGTTTCCAAATTCCTCCCATGCGCCGCATATCCTGCTCACCACTCATCGCATGAATCACAGAACCCGCCCCCAAAAACAAAAGTGCCTTGAAAAAAGCATGGGTCATTAAGTGGAATATTGCAGCTCCATAAGCCGAAACGCCGCAAGCAAAGAACATATAGCCAAGCTGCGAACATGTAGAATAGGCAATAACGCGCTTGATATCGTTTTGTACCAAGCCAACACTGGCTGCAAACAAAGCCGTAAATGCACCAAGTATAGTAATAACCTGTAATGCAATAGGCGCAAATTCAAACATAGGCGAACACCGCGCTACCATGAATACACCTGCAGTAACCATCGTCGCTGCGTGAATAAGTGCGGATACTGGTGTTGGCCCCTCCATCGCATCGGGCAACCATGTATGCAGCAAGAATTGCGCAGATTTACCCATCGCCCCAATAAATAAAAGCAAACAAATGCAATCCATCACGCTCACTTGCATGCCTAAGAAATTATATAACTCGCCTGCCTTCGCAGGCGATGCGGCAAATACTTCAGAGAATTGAACTGTTCCAAACACCGCAAATACAGCACAAATACCAAGAGCAAATCCGAAATCGCCCACTCTATTCACTACAAACGCCTTGATAGATGCTGCATTCGCTTCATGTTTTTTAAACCAAAAGCCAATAAGCAGATAAGAGCAAAGCCCAACCCCTTCCCAGCCGAAAAACAATTGAATGAAGTTATCTGCAGTTACCAGCATCAGCATACAGAACGTAAATAACGAAAGATACGCCATGAATCTAGGCTTGTGCTCATCATGGCTCATGTAACCAACGGAGTAAATATGTACCACGGCTGAAACCCACGTCACAACAACCAGCATAACTGCTGTAAGCGCATCAACTTTCAGCGCCCAATTGAGCGTGAAATCGCCCGAACTAATCCAAGGGAACAAAGCGACTTCTTGCACATGCTGGGAGAGAGCAGTCGCATTAAAAACATAAGCAGAAAGTAGCGCAGAAAGTACCATAGGAAAACACGTGGCAGCTTGTGCATATTTATCTGCCAAATGACGAAGACCCAAGCCAGACACAATCGCCCCAATCAGGGGTAAGAAAACAATAGCAATAATCATTTCTGAAAGCGACATACTTAACCCCGAAGCTCCCGGATATCATCCACATCAATCGTTGCACGATTACGAAAGAAAATCACCAATATGGCAAGACCAATCGCTGCTTCCGCAGCTGCAACGGTGAGCACCAACATAGTGAAAATCTGCCCCGTCAAATCACCAAGCGCAACGGAGAAGGCAACAAAGTTTATATTCACTGACAACAAGATGAGCTCAATCGACATGAGCAGCGTAATGATGTTTTTGCGATTAAGAAATATGCCACAAATTCCCAACACAAATACCAGCGCCGAAAGCATGATGTAATGCATTACCGAAATAGAACCATACAGCGCCGAGTCCATTACACACCCTCGCCCGATTTAACATTTACAAGAGTCACAGATTCTGCCCGTGTACGCGAAATCTGTTGAATTATTTTTTGCTTCTTCACCCCCACACGCTGACGCAACGTGAGCACAATCGCTCCAATCATAGCAACTAGTAAAATAAGTCCGGATAACTGAAAAAGCAGGGCATAATGAGTGAACAAAACATTGCCCACAGCTTCTGTATTCGAAATATTAGCTGCATCAGGAATGGCAAGAGATACCTCCGCCATCTGCATAGGATTTTTGAAGCCACTGTAAAGAAGCATGGCAAGCTCTGCAAATAGCACCGCCGCTACGAGCAACCCAACTGGCAGATACTGAATAAACCCAGCACGAATTTTTTCCAAATTGATGTTGAGCATCATCACCACGAACAAGAACAACACAGCCACAGCGCCGACATATACAATTACTAGCGTCATAGCCAAATATTCTGCCCCCAAAAGCACGAATAATCCTGCAGCGTTGAAAAAAGCTAAAATGAGATAAAAAACTGAATACACAGGGTTACGTGCCGTTATCACAGCAAGGGAAGCTGCGACCAAAATAGACGCAAACACATAAAACATTGCTGTTGGAACATCAAATAGCACTACTAATTTCTCCCTTGTTGCGATGCGTAGCGCATGGCAACACCTCGTGTAAAATGTTTTCTATCGATATGGTGCATCTGCAAGAAGATTTGCTGCAATAGCTGGCTCCCAGCGCTCACCATTGGCTAAAAGCTTATCTTTATCATAAAATAATTCTGCTCGCGTTTCAGCGGCATACTCAAAATTTGGTCCCTCGACAATGGCATCCACAGGGCATGCTTCCTGACAAAACCCACAATAAATGCATTTTGTCATATCAATATCATAACGCGTAGTGCGACGCGATCCATCTGCGCGCTCTTCTGCCTCAATCGTTATCGCTTGCGCAGGACATATTGCTTCACACAACTTACACGCAATGCAGCGTTCTTCTCCATTCGCATAGCGGCGCAACGCATGTTCACCGCGAAAACGCGGGCTGATAGGCCCTTTTTCGTAAGGATAGTTAATAGTAACCGACCGCCTGAAAAGCATATATTTCAGTGTAAGCCACATGCCACTGAACAGTTCAGCAAGCAGAAAAGAACGAGTAAGTACGCGCATTGATGACATGAATTTACCCAGGTAATTTATCAAAATAAACAAGGTAGCCTGAAGTGAGCACTACCCATAACAACGACATCGGCAAGAATATTTTCCAACCTAAACGCATGAGCTGATCATATCTGTAGCGCGGAAATGTTGCACGCACCCACAAAAATACAAACAAGCACAACGCAATTTTGAAGATAAACCACACGACTCCTGGAATCCACGCCAACCAAGCAACATCAACAGGTGCATACCAGCCACCGAGGAATAGAATAACAGTCATCGCGCTGATGAGAATCATGTTCATGTATTCGCCAAGGAAAAAGAGCGCGAATGACATGGAAGAATATTCAACGTTATAGCCCGCCACCAACTCGCCCTCAGCTTCTGGTAAATCGAACGGCAAACGGTTGGTTTCAGCAAGACCCGAAATAAAGAAAATTACAAACATCGGCAGCAGCCCAGAAAAGGCGAACCAATGCGCAATGCCACCTTCCTGAGCGCGTACGATATCACTGAGGTTAAGTGAACCAACACAGAGAAGAACCGTTACAATCACCAACCCTATCGATACTTCATACGACACCATTTGCGCGCTGGAACGAATCGCTCCAAGGAACGCGTATTGCGAGTTCGATGCCCAACCAGAAATGATGATGCCGTAAACACCTAAGGAAGAAATGGCAAAAAGGTAAAGAACCCCCACATTGATGTCAGCAATCACAAAAACTTCATTTAGTGGAATCACCGCCCAGCCGAGCATTGCCAGTGCAAACGTTAGCATTGGCGCCATAAGAAACATAATTTTATTAGCTTTGGTGGGGATTATGGTTTCCTTAAACATCAGCTTAACACCATCCGCAAAGGGCTGCAACAAGCCCAACGGGCCCACCACATTAGGGCCCTTGCGAAGCTGCATAGAAGCAATCACTTTACGCTCTGCATAGGTTAAGTACGCCATAGCGATAATCAATGGCACAATAACGATAAGAATGCTTCCCACCACTTGAAGCAATGGCCAGATCATAGATTCCCATACTTCACGCAACTCGGGGCTCATCCACGACATATCCATATTATGCCGCCTTCGCTGGAAGTTGTTTTAGTACTTGCTCTGTACATTGTGCCATCGTGCGTGATGCACGTGAAATAGGATCGGTCATATAAAAATTACGAATTCCCACCTCAAATGCATCCTTGGAAATAGTACCAATTTTAGCAGAAGCCTTAAGCTCTCCTGCAGTCACACAATCAAGTGACGCCATAAGAGGAAACTCTTTAGTAATGCGCAGAATCAAAGCCTCGCGTGAATCGTAAGGCAAAGCCTTGCCTAACACCTCAGATAGAGCACGGAGGATTTTCCAATCCTCTCTCGCCTCACCAGGCGCAAACACTGCGCGGAATGCTTCTTGAACCCGACCTTCTGTATTCACGTATAGTGCATCTTTTTCTGTATAGGCAGTGCTTGGCAAAATAACATCCGCACGATGCGCGCCTATATCGCCGTGATGGCCTTGATACACTACAAAAGCATTGCCCATGTAGGACATATCAATCTCATCCACCCCGAGCAAAAACACGAATTTAATCGCATCTTTAGCTATGGCATCAATAATATTAGCCATGTCTTTGCCAGATTTTTGCGGGATAAAGCTAACATCCAGCGCCCCTACACGGGATGCGGCATACTGCAACACATTAAAGCCATTCCATCCTTCCCGTATCACATTGCAGTTTTTTGCTATCTGCACTGCAGTGGCATGAATCGCCGCACCATCGGCGCGAGCTAATCCAAAAGCACCTAGGATAATGACAGGATTTTTAGCAGATTTAAGAGCTTCGGACACAGCATGTTTTCCAGCTGCAATATCAGCTAGCACTGCTGGGGAATTGCCAAGCTGTTCAACAGGATACGTTGCATCAAAAGAAACACCGATATTATACGCCTTCAAACTGCCACGAATAAACGCTTTACGCAGGCGACTATTCACAAGTGGCGCCTCTAAGCGCGGATTAGTACCAACAAACAGCACCACATCTGCCTGCTCTAACGCTGCGATGGGTGTATTCATGATGTAGTTACCACGCGATGACACATCGTAATTCGCACCATCAGGGCGGCATTCAAGATTGGCAACCTCAAGCGATTGCATCACATCCTTAAGCGCAACAATACTTTCCACACACGCCAGATTACCAACCAC